>QIMC01000376.1 GCA_003232185.1 Flammeovirgaceae bacterium
CTTTTAGTATTGATCATTGGAGGAATAATATCCGGTATTTTTACTCCAACAGAAGCTGCTGCAGTAGCTGTGGTATACGCCTTGATACTATCCATGGTGTTTTATAAAGAAATAAAAATAAAGGATTTGTTCCCAATCTTGATCAATACGTGTAAAACTTCCGGTATTGTTTTATTTCTGGTAGCCTGTAGTATAGGAATGTCTTGGGTTATGGCGTATGAGGATCTTCCTCAAAGTTTGAGTGCCTGGATGTTGTCATTTAGTGATAATCCTATAGTTATTTTGTTGCTAATTAACCTGATTTTATTATTCGTAGGTATTTTCATGGACATTACACCTGCAGTATTGATCTTCACCCCAATATTTCTACCGATTGTTCAGGAGTTGGGAATTAGTGAAATCCATTTTGGAATTATAATGGTATTCAATTTATGTATAGGCCTTTGTACACCTCCGGTTGGATCAGTTTTATTCGTGGGCTGCTCAATATCCAATTTGAAAATAACCCAGGTGATAAAACCATTGATCCCTTTGTATATTGCTATGATCATTGCTCTGATAATTATAACATTTATCCCGGGACTGAGTTTATGGCTGCCTGAACTATTTGGATTATAAAAATTTGATATTTATTTCTATAAATTAGAAAATAGAAAACAATGAAGTTGTTTAAGTACAGAGATGAAGCGACCGTTCTAGTCGATGATCAATACTATGTAATGGAGGTCAGCGATTGGGATACTCTGTTAAATCGTCAAAACCTTCGTTCCCATCTCCGGGAGATGGTATCATCAATCAAGCCCCTTCCTTCTGGCACCGAATTAGAAAAGGCCCGTCTGGATCCTCCAATGGGAACTCAGGAGATCTGGGCTGCTGGAGTTACCTACCTTAAGAGTAAAACTGCAAGGATGGAAGAAGCAAAGGACGCAGGAGGGGACTATTTCTATAATAAAGTATACGATGCTGACCGTCCGGAATTATTTCTCAAGGCGAATGCATATAGAACGGTTGGCCATGGAGGTTTGGTAAATATAAGGAAAGACTCTTCCTGGAATGTTCCTGAGCCTGAGCTTACCTTATTTATTAATAGTGAAGGATCTATACAAGGTTATACCATAGGAAATGACATGAGCAGTAGAAGTATTGAAGGGGAAAACCCGCTATACCTTCCACAGGCTAAAGTGTATGATCGATGTGCATCTTTGGGCCCATGCCTGTATCTGCCGGAACATCCAATTGCATCAGATTCAATTATTCAACTTCTGATCCACAGGCAGCAAAAAATGTTGTATAAAGACAGTGTAGGAATTGACCGCATGAAGCGAACTCATGAAGAATTGGTTAAATACTTATTTTTGGAATGCTCTTTCCCCCAAGGTGTTTTCTTAATGACAGGTACCAGCCTGATACCTCCAAATGAATTTACTCTTCAGGTTGATGACGTGATTACAATTACTATTGATCACATCGGAACCATGATTAACCATGTATCTCAGAAGTAGATGAAATGCTATTAAACATTTAATTAACTGACCATGGATTTAGGTATAAGGGATCATGTAGTAATAGTAACCGGAGGTAGTAAGGGAATTGGTGAGGGAATCTGTTGCTGTTTGGCTGATGAACAGGCCATTCCGGTAATTGTGGGTCGGTCACCTGAAGAAGGAAATCGACTGGTTGAACAATTCAAAAGCGAGGGAAT
This sequence comes from Flammeovirgaceae bacterium, assembly GCA_003232185.1. Taxonomy (GTDB): domain Bacteria; phylum Bacteroidota; class Bacteroidia; order Cytophagales; family Cyclobacteriaceae; genus SZUA-3. The sequence goes on from QIMC01000376.1 coordinate 1,703, forward strand.
TAATGCAGGTTATATTTTAGCTGAATTGGCAAATCTGGAAGACTGTAAATCAGCTGTTCAACAGGTTTCTACTATCTATGGTCGAATCGATGCCTTGGTAAACAATGCAGGGGCAAACGACGGAGTGGGTTTAGAAAAAGGTAGTCCTGAAGGTTTCCTCAACTCCTTGAAAAACAACCTGCACCATTATTATTATTTGGCTCATTATTGTCTGCCATGGCTAAAAAAGAGCGAAGGAAGTATTGTAAATGTAAGCTCTAAAACGGCAATTACCGGTCAAGGGGGTACTTCTGCCTATGCGGCAGCTAAAGGGGCCCAACTTGCACTGACCAGAGAATGGGCAGTGGAACTATTAAAATATAATATTAGAGTAAATGCTGTAGTGCCAGCTGAAGTGATGACACCATTGTATGAGAAATGGATATCAGGGTTTGATCAGCCGGCTAAAAAGCTAGCTGAGATTACCAAGAAAATACCACTTGGCAATAGGATGACTACCAAGGAAGAGATGGCCGCTATGGCAGTATATTTGCTTTCAAAACAAGCGGCTCACATGACTGGACAATTCCTGTATGTTGATGGAGGGTATGTTCATTTAGACCGGGCACTAGCAGGTGCTTAATCCTGGTTTAACTCTTTATAAAGCAATTACCCTATTGCTTTCATGGGGTTATGGTCAGACCACAATAAGATATTAAGCTATCCTTGGCAGCATTGACACCTAATCTATTTGCCTCCAGATAATTAGTACAGGAGATTTCCGACCAGTTGAGTGCCTGAGCAGATATGGCCTTGATATAATGAGCCATGCCTACATCCGTTCTTAGCAATAAAAACGCGTCAATTTGAGTTATTGCCTTTTCATGTTGATCAAGTTTTTGGTGACAGTATGCACTAGCCAGAAAGGCTTCATGGTTTTTAGGGTTGTGTTGCACTAGTGTTTTGAAATGGGCTAATGCTCTGTCAAAGCGTTCAAAAACAAATAGATCTATTTCCGCCATTTTATAGGTGGCACTATCCAAACCTGGCAATAATAAGGTGGATTTTTGAAAAAGCTGATAGGCGGTTTCATAATTACCATCCAGGTTGTCAACTTTTCCTTCCAGGTATAGCAATCGTGCATTAATACTGTCGGAAGGTTTTGCCTGATAGGCCTTTTTCAGATGCTTACGGGTAAGATTTAAATTTTTTTGTTGGCTGAAACTGATCTCAGCCATTAGCAGATGAGCAGCTGCGAGATATGGGTTTAGCGGACTGATTGATTCTTCAAGATTGAAATAAGCAGTAGAATACCGCTGGTTGTGATAGTTGGCAAGTCCCTTCTGGAAATCAAATCCCGCATTGTAACGGGTCATGAAAAAAGTGGTAACTGCTATCACCAATATAATTGCTACAATTGCAACTGCTCCGCCTATTTTGGCGTGTTTGGAGAATGTTTGGTTTTTTTGATAAAAAGACCGTGAAACCCGAGGGTTCCTTCTGGAGGTATATCGACCATATCTGGGATTTGTCCTTAAAGAGGCAACGGCACCATAACGGAGATTTAAGTCATACCGGCTCTTTTTTTTGGGATCCGAAAGAACTACATAAGCTTCGGTAATCCTTTTAAATTTCTCTGCGGCAGTGTGGTTGTTTGGGTTTTTATCAGGGTGTAGCTCCTTTGCCAACCCATGAAAGGCTTTTTGAATGGCTCTTGGGCTAGCTTTATGATCGACCCCCAGTACCTGGTAGTAATTGTCGTAATAAGTTGGTGCCATCAGGTATTTCAGGTAAATATTAAATTTACTTAAATCATTTATTAACCAGTAGGAACTTCTTACCAGGAGCGGACCTGACTATTCCTGCCAACTCCAGGTTCAAAATGTAAGCACCCATTTTATTTACAGGGATCTGGGTTTTCCAACAAAGCTCATCTATGTGGACACCATTGGAACTGCCTTTTAACACTTCCAATATCTTGTCCTTTAGCGAGTTTTTAGTAGGAATGATATCATCCGTTTGGTGATTTTGGGTCCACCCCAATAGCTTGACCAGATCATTACCAGAGGTTAAGATGAAAGCCTTGTTGTCTTTGATCAGCTTATTACTACCATAACTGGTGGGCGCATCTATTGGACCGGGAACAGCCATGCAAGGTTTGTTATAACCTAGCATGTATTCTACAGTAATTAGGGCCCCTCCTTTTCTTCTTGCCTCTACTACTACCAAAACGTCAGAAAGCCCTGCAATTATTCGGTTTCTGGAGGGAAAGTGATATGATTCGGGCTTTGTTCCAAATTTCAATTCTGTTACCAGGCCTCCTTGAGCAAGCATTTCCTCAGCGGTCTCTTTATGAGATTCAGGATAGATAAGATCCAGGCCGTTACCCAACACCGCAATTGTTGGTAGCTGTAGATTAAGTGCTTCTCGGTGAGCGAAGATGTCTATACCATAGGCTAAACCACTGATTATGGTGGGATTGTAAGGTTTCAATTGCTTAAGTAAGCGACTAATGGCGCGGTTTCCGTAATTACTGGCCCTTCGAGTGCCTACTATTCCAATGGTACGGGGTTGGTTAAAGGCAAGTTGGCCTTTTGTATAAAGCAATATTGGGGCATTCTCTAATACCTTCAGTCGGCTTGGAAAATTGTCGTCAGTAAAGAACCGGATAGTTGCTCCTAAGGCATCAGCTAATTTTAATTGCTCATTGGCTTGCCCCAAACCTTTACTGGAAGTAATCAGTTTGGCTGTTTTGGGTCCAACCCCCGGTATGGAAGCTAGACGTTTTAAACTGGTATTAAAGACTTTGTCAACGGACCCACAATAACTAACTAGTTGTCTAATAGTGGCCGGGCCAATTCCAGGTAACAGGCTTAAAGCTACCTGTTGCAAAATTTCTTCACGCATTCGGTGAAGATAACTATAACCGGTTTTTTATTTCGGATAAGAATACGCGAATATTTTTTAAAGACTCTACCATTTCCATACGATCCATGGCAGATTGGCTGCCATTTTTCAACATAGATTTCGCGCCTTGCAGGGTATAACCTTTCTTTTTTACCAAATGAAAGATCAATTTGACATGCTGAATGTCGTCTATGGTGAACTGTCGATTACCCTTTCGATTCTTTTTGGGCTTGATAAGATCGAACTCACTTTCCCAGAATCGAATCAAAGAAGTAGCAACATCAAACATATTTGCCACCTCCCCAATGGAGTAATACTTCTTCTCTATTTCTTTTTCTTTGTAGGGCACAGGTTCTTTAAATCGGGGTTAAGATAGCTAATAAAAAATCAAATATCAAAACTTGTTCCAGGCAAAAAATAACAGTTTTAATTGTAAGACTGTAAATGGTATTATTTGTAGTATATACTACCCGAGAGACTGATTTTCAATAGAAGATAATTCCAGAATTTTTTGATATTCGCTCTCATTTAGATCATTGTAGAAGTAGTGCACGGGGTTTACTTTTTTCTTGTCTTTAATGACTTCATAATGTAGGTGCGGGGCAGTAGACTTTCCAGTACTGCCAATGTACCCGATGCATTCACCTCGTTTTATCTTCTGTCCTTTTTTGACATTAAACTCACTAAGATGAGCATATCGGGTAACGTACCCATAACCATGATCAATGATTATTTCCTTTCCGTAGCCTCCATAATTGGTTTTTACTTTTTTAATTACACCATCCCCTGTGGCGTAAATTGGTGTTCCACGGGGTGCTGAAAAATCTACCCCATAGTGCATTCTTCTTACTTTATAAATTGGATCAATTCGTCTGCCGAAACCTGAGGCCAGACG
>QIMC01000321.1 GCA_003232185.1 Flammeovirgaceae bacterium
AAATTCTCTATTATGGGATTGATGAACCGGCCTATGATCCTACCGGAAAAGCCTTAGAAAGGAGTGGGAAGCTCTTCGAGATTATCCGGAAGGCAGGTGGCAAGACCACTACTGCCATTACCCTGGCCGGCGCAAATAAATTGGGCAGCTTGATAGATGTCCCCATCTATGATGAACCTTCGGCTAATAGAATATTCCAGGATCCAGGCCTCAAAAATAAGAATAAGATAGAATTGCATTACTGGCATCCCTTAGAGAATCCTAATGTAGATAGATTAAGATTTGGATTATTGGTCTGGAAGTCAGGATTAGACGGGGCCTATCCTTTTGCCTATCGGGCAGTTTTCTCGCATGATCCTTATGATGATTTTGGAAAAAAGGGGAATCTCCGCAATGAAATGTACACCTACCCTTCTAAAGAAGGCCCCATTCCCACTATTCAATGGGAAGCGGTAAGGGAAGGGATAGATGATGTCCGATACTTAACTACCCTTTCTTATTTAGTGAAAAAATCTCAAGCTATTAAGGGGAATGAAGCCCTGGATAAGGAAATAAAGAAAGGGATCAGATTGCTGAAAAGCCTACCAGGGGCCTTTAATGGGAATGTGAATCTTCTTTACAAGGACCTTAAGCCGGAGGATTTCCAGGACTACCGCTGGCAGGTAGCTGAACAGATAATAAGGTTGCAGGAATTGTTAAAGAAGCAGGGAAGTGTGCGATAATGCGGGCAAAGTTGGGACTTGAAAGTGAAAAACAGGGCTCATATCGAATCTAAAAGGAGGGAAGGGATGAAGAAGAAGGCAATATGGATATTGATAATTGGCGTGGTATTGACTATGGGGGTAACGAAAGTTAGAGCTGATATGGTGAAGAACCCGGGAAAAGGTGTCCTGTGGCTTGAAAATTTTAAGACCCTGACCATTGATCCTTCCGGATACAAGGGCTGGCGGATTACCGGTAGTAAAAACAAATCTTTTACTTCTGATGGTAAAAAAGCAAAACTTGTCGGAGGTGTAGCCACTCGCTATATCTCCTATGACTATGAAACAATAAATACTCCGGAAGAATATCCTTATCTGCAGGTTAATATCGCCGACGTTTCTCCCAACTTTGTCTGGATGATCCAGAGTGGTAACGGATTATGGAGCACAGGTTATGTAAGTAAAGGCAAGAAAGGAATATTCACCTTTGATTTCAAGACCTTTATGCTACATGGCAGGATCCCATCCTACTGGAAACCGAAAAAAAAGAAGAAAGGAATACCGGCAAGAGGGATGGATGCCTTGAATCTACGAGCTTGCAGTGGAGGTTTTATAGAGTTTGCCTGGCTCAGGATGGTCAGCCAGCCCAGAGATGGCGTTATTTTAAAACTTATAGACCAGGGCACACCCCCTGATGTTATCAACATTGGTGATAAGGTGAAGATAGAGGTAATGCTGACTGCTCCGGCAAAGGGGATTACGGTGACCTTTGCTAACCTCGCCGGTTTCAACCGGGTAGAGCCTTTTTCTTTTGACGGAGAGATAAGCAAGAAGCTCTATGATGATGGCACTCACGGAGACCTAATCCCGGGAGATAATGTCTGGGTGGCAGAATTCCCGGTAACCAGGATGGCAGATAATATCAAGACAGGAAAAGGACGAATCCTGGTAACGGCGGATATAAGCGGGGGGAAAACAGAGAAGACCTCTACCATCATTCCTTATGCAGTGGATACTATTATTTCAGAGTAGGGGGAGGGTAAGATGAACTGGTATAGAAAAAATCAGGGAGGGCAGGTTACTACTTATAATTAAAAGGAGAATATTTGGATGTTCAAGATTGAAAAAACAGCAACAAGTTTACACATTATTTCACCTTACTGGACAGTATGTCATACCTTGGATCGAGGTGGGGTAGTGAAGTCAATAGAGATTCTTCATGGTACAAGGAAAAATCTATTGTTATCTCCTATGGAGTCACGGATAGATGAAAAATGGACTGAAAGTGCCGATCGTTTTCCCATGGTCAATGTTAGACGTCATCAGAATTGTGTAACTGTAAAGGTGGAAGGATATTTGTGTGACTTGAAGGGGAAGCGAGGCCCTATTGCCTACAAGCATATTTACCGGTATGGACCTTTTTCGATTAAACACGAATTAACCCTTTTACCCCAACATTCCTTACGTATACATACTCTAACTGCTTTGCGCATGTTAGTGTCAACAACTCTTAACGAATACAGTTGGGGCAGTACTGAGTGGGAGCGCGTAAAACCACGATATATGCATGTTATAGGGCCGCATTGTGATGATATTTGGGGAAGGATTCCTAAAAGCAAAGGCGATATTGAGCTTGATTTTTCCCGACCCTGGCAGGTTGCTTTATTCCAGCGTAATGGGGAAGGTTTTCAGTGGTGTGGTGATTCTCATGAATATGCCTGGAACCGGATATTAGGCACTCATAATAAAGGGCATTATCAGTTATATCAGGATAAGGAAGGTGTTTTGTTAGAATTGTCACCGTTACAAGGAGAAGAGAAGGTGATATTTAATACTCCTGTTAAATTGGGCTGGTACCTGATCTTGCCAAACATCCCTGAATATGGACACCGGAAATATTATGAGGTTGCAGTCGGGACTTGCCCCTTTCCCTCAAATGAACGATTGCAGGCATGGGCAAGCGCGGGGGTAAATTTGATACGGATACATGATGATACAGATCGTCAAAAAGGTACAAACGAGTACTGGCATGATGGTGAATTTCCGCCTTATAGTCCAGCTAAGATGAAAAAGTTAGAGGATTTTATCAAGAGTTGTCATAAATTAGGGATGAGGATAGTTCCATATTTTTCCGGATGGGAGTTGTCACCAGAAGCATCAGTATTTGCCCGTTATGCAGGTAACTGGTATGCCCCCAGTCAGTCGAATGGCCGGTTTCGTTATACCCCTTATAGAGGTGGTGGGGTATATGGAGCCCTTATGTGTCCCGACAGTGGGTGGGGTTCTTATCTGGAAAGGTATATTAAGAGATGCGTGGATGAGTTGGGATTTGATGGTTATTATTTAGACTGGTCGGGTCCGGGAGTATGTAAAAACTGCCATCACCTTCCGGGTGAACATAATGGTATTGATGGTCTAGTCCGACTTCTCGAGCGTACGCGAGAATGGCTTGGAGCCAGCCGGCTGCTGATAATTCACTCAGGTGGACAAGCAATGTGGTTATTGCACCATAATGTGGCTGACCAGATAGTAACCTTGGAAGAAGGCAAGAAGATAGGAGGATATACTCCCCAGACACCTATGGAATATCCACCATCTGTGCTTTTTATGCCGGCAACGAGTGTTTCCATAGTGCCTAACATTCTTCACGATACTTGTAAAGAGAAATCACCGAGGGTTAAATTGTACCGTGGTTTATCACATCTGGTACTATTGAATGCTTTACCATATTCATACCATTTTGAGGAAGTAAGAGCTTTTGGATGTCGCAATTGGCAAGAATTGGTGAAGGATAATAGAGGCCTATATGCAGCTTTTCGTATATATGGGAGTTATGACTGGACAAAATATCGCTTTTTTGATGGTTTTTCCGGAGCAGTGAAAACCTTTAGCCGGCATGTTGGTGCAGCACTCTATGCTCGTCCTGGTGAGGGGATAATAGTGGTAAGTAACATGAGTCATTCTCCTGTCCGAGGAGGACAGGTAAAAATCAACCCCAATATTGCTGCTCAATACAATCTACCAACAACGAGTTCTTATCCGAAGTTGAAGGCGTTTGAATTTAAATTGTCCCCTTTGAACTAATCAAAGGAGACCAGTACACTGTGTCTCAAATTATTGATTTACCATTAAAAAGCCCAACCAAATGCTACAGCGAACTGTGACCGCCGGCGCGGCCCTAGTCGCCGAGCTTGGGCGCGTTTGAGGCAAAGGACTATTCATGAATAGACGGGAGCGACTCTTGGCAACCCTACGGGGCAATCCGGTTGACCGGCCGCCCGTTTCATTTTATGAGATAAACGGGCTCGATGAGAATTCGCAGGATCCTGCCCCCTTTAATATCTTCTCTGATCTTTCTTGGAAACCTCTGATTGATCTTGCGCGGGATAGGTCAGACCGGATTGTTATGCGTAGCGTTGTGTTTAGGGATGTGCTTCCAGATCCCATTGATGAACTGGCACACATTGAGACTTCTGTCTGTGATGGTAGTCTATTCAGTATTAAGAAGATCAAGGTTGGGAAACGCATTCTGACCGGTCGGACGCGCCGCGATCCAGATGTGAACACTGTCTGGACAGTAGAACATCTGTTGAAGGACGTGGGCGATCTAAAAGCATTTCTTGAAATTCCGCCGCGGGAGTTTGAGGGGAAACCGGATCCTTCGCCCATCCTGGAGACCGAGGCAGCGCTGGGTGATACTGGGGTCGTTATGATAGATACGCCGGATCCCTTGTGCCTTGCCGCGTCGCTCTTTGGTATGGCTGAATATACCGTTATCGCAATGACCGAACCCATGCTATTTCATCAACTTCTTGATAGGTTTGCGGCCATTCTACATCCCAAGACAGAAGCGATTTCGGAGGTGCTGCCCGGCCGACTCTGGCGAATCTACGGCCCAGAGTATGCTTCCCCTCCCTATTTACCTCCGAGATTATTCTTTGATTATGTAGTCCGGTATGACCAGCCTATGGTCGAAGCCATCCACCGCCATGGTGGATTTGCACGGATCCATTCCCATGGGAACCTAAAGGACATTTTGAATGACATTGTTTCAATAGATTCTGATGGACTTGATCCGATCGAACCGCCACCCCAAGGGGATGTGGAACTACGCTATGTGCGTGAGAAGTATGGCCGCGGCCTTGTTCTTTTTGGAAACCTGGAAATCAGTGACATTGAAAATCTACCGACAAACAAGTTTGCTAAAAAAGTCGAACAGGCACTTGAAGAAGGAACCGCAGGAACCGGTAGAGGTTTTGTCCTCATGCCCTCGGCTTGCCCGTATGGCAGGAAGCTCCCGGAATTGACCATGAAAAACTACGAGAAAATCATCGAGTTGGTTGAAGGATTTCAATACTAGCATCGAACCCCTATTATCAAGGTGCTACAGCGAACTGGAGCCGAGCTTGGGCGTTAGCCAGACAGGATTATGAAAAACCAAGCCATTCAGACAGAAAACGATAAGTTATTCTTTCAACATTATCTTGTAGTTTTTCTTAATATTCTTGGGCAAAGAAAAATACTGAGGGAAATTAAATGTCTGCCAACTACTACACTGTCAGACAAATTTCTGTCAGGGTTAGCTAAGGCGGAGGAACTTTTAATGAAGCCGGAAATAAAATTGAATAACTCAGTCCGAAGAAAGCGCCGGCAGGGTAAGAAGAACCCCTTAATTAAATGGGGGCTAAGCCCTCTGGGCAGATTAGGCCTGGCGGTAACGCTCTGCCTGGGTCTATTTTTAGGTTCGCAGTCGTTTTCAGCCTCGG
>QIMC01000216.1 GCA_003232185.1 Flammeovirgaceae bacterium
TAAGGTAAATTAACTGCATTGGCCAGGCCGTGATGTACATCCAATAACGTGGATAGTGGATGGGACAATGAATGCACGATTCCCAAGCCCTTTTGGAATGCCACTGCACCCATCAGTGAGGCCATCATCATTTGACTACGTGACTGTTGATCAGGGCGGTGTACCGCTACCTCCAGGGAGTTCCAAATCATTTGTATTCCCTCCAAAGCTATTCCATCGCACATGGGATTGTATCCCTTGGCAAGAAATGCTTCGATATGATGTGTGAAGGCATCCATGCCAGTCGCTGCAGTAATATTTGGGGGTAGATCATAGGTCAATTCAGGATCTGCAAATACCTGCTTTGCCAATAAACTTGGATGGAAAAGTATTCGTTTCCTTTTTGAATCATCTTCAGATATGATGGCTGCCCGCCCTACCTCACTACCTGTACCTGAAGTGGTGGGCACGGTAACAAAATGCGGGATTGGTTCAGTTATAAGGCCAGTTCCTCCAGTTAGTTCATCATAGTCAAACAGATCGCGGTTATGATTTATACTCAGGGCTATGGCCCTGGCTACATCCAACGCTGCTCCACCACCCAGTCCGACCAGGCAGTCTCTTTGTTGGCCAAATGCTTTTTTTCCTTTCAATACATCGGCCTTTACAGGGTTTTTGTGAATTTCCGAAAAAATCAGCGGATCCAAACCGGCTTGTTTCAATTGATCAAAAATCTTTTTGAAAAATGGCAGTTCTTTTACTACCTGATCGGTAACTATTAAAGGCCTTTTAAAAGAATGCTCTTTAAGGTAGGCTGGCAATTGAGCAAGCACGCCAGGACCAAAGCTTATGTTGGTGGGAAAACTAAAATTACTTACCATCAGATGATCTCAAAATACCGCTTTAATTCCCAGTCAGTTACAGCAGGAGCGAATTGACGGCATTCCCAAATCCGTGATTGAACAAAATGATCAACGAAATCCTTACCAAACAATTCTTTGGCAATATCTGATTGTTGCATCAGTTTTGTCGCTTCAAACAAGGAAGATGGCAGCTTTCCATATTGTTTGTCCTCATAACCATTTCCAACAGTTGGTGCCTGATCCAATGGCAACTGGTGTTTTATTCCATATAAACCGGAAGCCAAGGCAGCAGACATTGCCAGATATGGGTTAACATCAGAGCCACAAACCCTGGTTTCAAGTCGGGTCGATTTTGGATTTCCGGCAATTACCCTTAAAGCAGTAGTCCGATTGTCCAGTCCCCAGGTTAAAGTAGTGGGTGCCCAAGCCCCTTCCACCAACCGTTTGTAGCTATTGATATTGGGTGCATACATGGGAAGAATATGCGGCATACAGTGCAGTTGTCCAGCAATATAGTGCTCCATTAATGGACTGATTTCAGACTCCTGGCCTTGATGGTAAAATAGATTGTTATTGAAATCCATGTCCCATAAGCTTTGATGAATATGTCCGCTACATCCCGGATAATTTTCATTCCATTTAGCCATAAAACTGGCCATAATACCGTGTTGATAGGCAATTTCTTTTACCCCGGTTTTAAACAAAACAGCTCGATCTGCAGCTTCCAGTACCTCGGAATAGGCAATTGCTGCTTCATAAACACCTGGGCCGGTCTCTGTGTGCAGCCCCTCCAACGGAACACCAAATTCACTTAAAAAATCGAAAAGGTGATTAAAGTAGTCACTGTTCATCGAACTTCTGAGCATGCTATATCCAAACATTCCAGGAGTAAGCGGCTCGATATTAGTAAATTTTTTAGCCACTAGGCTCTCTGGCGTTTCCTGAAAGTTGAACCACTCAAATTCCTGAGAAAACACCGGTTGCATTCCTGCAGTCAAGCAAGCTTCACATATACTTTTTAATAAACCTCGAGGACATATGCTCAGGGGATTGCCCGAATCATTACAAAAATCAGCGAGTACCAGTGGTATTTTATTTTCCCATGGTACTTCGCGAAAAGTTAACAGGTCCAGGCAGGCATGCGCGTCGGGATATCCGGTATGCCATCCAGTGAACCTGGCATTGTCGTAAGCAACATCTCCTGAATCCCAACCAAACACCACGTCGCAAAACCCAAACCCACTGTTAGCTATTGATAGGAACTTCTCTTTGCTTACCACCTTACCCCTTAATATGCCATCTATGTCGGTTATAGCAATTTTTACTTTTATGCAAGGGTTCTCTTTGATGGAATTAATTACCTGATCCACTGTTTTTATTGATTCATTCTTCATAAGACAAATTCTTTGCGTCTGATTAGGGTATTAATGTTATCGAAAAATCTTGTTGGGAACAACAGAACGGTTGAACATTTGAGCATTTGAACATTTGAACATTTGAGCATTTGATCATTTGAGCAGTTGAGCAGTTGAACAATGGATTGACCCTGTATTGTTGACAGACCTTATTTCGCCGAAGCTGTGGAAAGGTTTTCAGTCTCCGCTGGCCTAAATTTATGAGGAGGGGCCAGCTTTAACAAAAAAATGAAAATACAAATAGGATGCAGCCAGCATTCCAACATAAATTATTGCCAACCAGGGATTATACACAGTCATGGCTACCAGCGCAACGGTTGCAATAACCAAGGCAATTGCTGGAAACCATGGATAAAACGGAACTTTAAATGGTCGCTCCATATCAGGTGCATTTCTACGCAAAGCGAATAACGAAAGCATGGCCACGATATATAAGTTTAGTGCACCAAAGCAAGCAATGGTAATGATATCTGCGGTTTTGCCGGTCATCAGCGCAATAATACCAACAGCCATGTTGAAGATTAGGGCATTAGCAGGGGTCCTAAACTTTGAATGTACTTTGCCAAGACCCTTAGGAGCAAATCCAACCCGTCCAAATTCAAATGTTGCTCTACCGGCCGCTAATATAATTCCATGAAAAGAAGCCAACAAACCAAGCAACCCAATGGTGATCAGTAGATGAAACAGAAAATGATTTTCGCCAACCACCTGCCTGAGGGCCAATGGCAAAGGGCTATCGGATGCTGCAGCTCCAGGTTCGGGATATACCACAGCCTCCCATCCACCTACTCCTACCGATGAAAGAAAGGTAATAATACAAAGCACCACCAGGGTGAAAATTGCCGAACCGAACCCTATCAACACGTTCCGTTGAGGGTTAATGGTCTCCTCAGCGACGTTAGCCACCCCTTCAATAGCCAAAAAGAACCAGATAGCGAATGGAATGGCCGCAAAAGCACCTTGAAAGCCGTTAGGCAAAGCGTTTATAGTCAAATTTTTGTATTCAAAATGGGGCAAGGTAATCCCGGCAAATATCAACAGCTCTGTCACTGCTAATATGGTAATAATCAGTTCGAAAGTAGCCGCGGCCTTTACTCCGTATATATTTAAAGCAGTGAATATCACGTAAGAGCATATCGCCACTCCTAAAATCGGGACAGAGGGAATAAACAGGTTAAAATAAGCACCCATTGCAAAAGCAATAGCTGGAGGTGCAAAAATGAATTCAATGTTTTGAGCCATTCCTGCCAGGAATCCCCAATGCCTGCCCAGGGCTTTGTGGGCATAGTCAAAAGCTCCCCCCGCTTTGGGTATTGCACAAGCCAGCTCAGTATACCCGAAGGTGAAAGTCACATACATAATGATGATAAACCCTGTAGATATAGCCAGCCCGAGGGTACCACCTTTTTCTAGACCCAGGTTCCAGCCAAAGTACATGCCGGAAATCACATACCCCACCCCCAAACCCCACAACATGAAAGGACCCAGGGTTCTTTTCAGTCCTTGATTCGAAACATCACTCATTAACGGGGATGGTAAACTTGATAAAACCTAACTGCGCATCATTCATTTGACAAGGGCATGATTGACTTCAAAAGATAGTAAAAAATACCTTTAATGCTTCTGGTCTCAATATTAAATCATGCCAGGGGGAAAACAACCAGGTTCCGATAAGTGCTCAATAAGGTCTTTTGTGGAAACCCAAGCAGGTATAACCAATAGATCCAATAATAGACCAGCTGTAATCTGATCGGTCCATTTTTTCGATATTTTCGGGCCGAACTGATTACATATTCAGAAAGCACCACAAAGGGTTCGTTACGGGAAAGTATTTTGACAATTTCCTGATCTTCAAAGATTCTTAACTCTTCGTTATAGCCACCTACTTTCATAAAGGCTTCTTTATCCACAAACAAACTTTGATCACCAAATCGAAATAAGTTTGAATTGAACCTGGTGAACCAACTATTGGCATTTAAAAACCAGTGATTCCAGTCAAACCGCAACCTGAAGCAACCGCTGGAGTAATGGTCTCTGGTTGCCTGCCATATTTTCTGTGCAAAGCCGTTGGGTGGATAGCTATCAGCATGTAAAAAATATAGGATCTGGCTGGTCGCTCGTTCTGCTCCTAAATTCATCTGTATGCCCCTGCTCCTGTAATCACTGTTGAGTACTATGACTCCTGCTTTTGTGGCCAATTCCCTGGTCTGATCCTCACTATTTCCATCCACGACAATAATTTCTGCTACCAGTGGGAAAGAGGGGTCTTGTTGCAGGTACTTAATTAGCTTTTCTATTTGTTTCTCCTCATTAAGGGTTGGAACAATAATGCTAATTAACACTCTTTAAGGGGTTTGTACTTGGAGGTTTTCCAGCTCGATTTTTGACAACAACTTCAACGAACCCTGGTTGTATTGCTCATCATAATCTCCCAATTCGATTTCAGTATCAGTCTGCCGGTAGTTTTCATAATCAGCAAAGCGAATCCCACCTATGGTCCTGACATTAATTGGAGCCCTGAACCTCTTGCCTCCATCGTCAGTATAGTAGAGGTATGCTAAATAGTCCATGGTGAAGTTCTCAGCATGGATCCAGTATACGAACTCATCGGTGTGATCTTCTCCTCCCCCCTTCTGATCGAAGGTAATCAGGATCTTATGGTAAGGTTCCTCTTTGATCTCCCCTGTACCCAGGTAGGACTTGTTAACTGCCGGATCATTTAGCCTATATGGTAGAAAAGCAAAGTAAGCCACGGAATTCACTGACCTGGCATAGGCATCGACCTTGCGTACAGTATCTGTAATGTCATGTTGGTTAAGAAACCGTTTGAAGCCATGATTGGTTAAAACATCCTTTATTTGTCCATTGCTATCGGAGAAATGACGCTCATATTGAAACGAGCCATTTTGATGAAGTAAGACATAGTGTCTATCTCTGAAATCAAAACTTATGCGTACGTTTTCGTAAAGATCACCTCCGTGATTCTGTATTGCCCGGTCAATTATCTCCTGAGGATCATATATTGAGCCACAGGCATTGGTCAGTATCCCCAGGGTTACTATAATAATTCCAAGTTTCATCATTTTATTGAACAAGTTTGAGACAATTTGAATTCCATATAGCTTTCCAAAGATAGTTAACCCTGGAAGGTATGCACCAAATCTCAATAAACAAATAACAAACCC
>QIMC01000480.1 GCA_003232185.1 Flammeovirgaceae bacterium
ACCAGATGAGGGTGAGATCCGCCATGTCCTGCTCCCTGGGTAAAGGACAAATGCTGATTTTCATCCTGATCATACACTCCTTTAGTAGTAAAGTCCTGGATTTCTAGTGGTAGCAAATGTGCATAATCCGGACACACCACTTCTTCTGGTATTTTGTGCTCGGGCCTTTTGGCAGTATGTACTACCAATGGCTGGTTTTCAATCAATGGCCACTCCACTGTTTTCTTGGAGCCATAGACTTCAAAGCTTTCTCTGTATTGTCTCGCCACATCAAACAATGAGCGATAGACATGAGCGCCCAGGTCCGAATCTTTGAACTTAATATGAGTGGACTCCACTGCAAACGGGCTGCCATAATGTTGATGCAATTCCTCCCTTATGGTTCCAGAGCCAAAACAGGAAACATACTCCGCCTGATCCCTGGTTAGTCCTAGGACTGGTCCCACACAATGGGTAGCATAGTGCATAGGCGGTAATCCCGGCCAATAATCAGGCCAACCGTCCATATCCTGCTGATGGCTGGCTTTAAGGTATTGGATCTTGCCTAGTTCCCCCTTTTGGTATAGCTCTCTCATGAATAGAAACTCTCTTGAGTAAACCACGGTTTCCATCATCATATAGGTAAGTCCCTTTTCTTTGCAAAGAGCCACGATCTCCTGACATTCGGCTACAGTTGTTGCCATAGGTACGGTACAAGCAACGTGTTTTCCAGCCTTCAAAGAGGCTATTGATTGCCAGCCGTGGTCGGGAATGGGGGTGTTGATGTGTACTGCATCAATATCCGGGTCCATTATTAAGTCATCAAATGAGGTAAATCGCTTCTCGATATTAAAGGAATCCCCAATGGCATCCATCTTGGGCCTGGTTCTTTGACAGATTGCTACTAGTTCTGCGTTGGGGTATCTTTTATATATGGGTATGAATTCTGCGCCAAACCCCAATCCGGCCAGGGCAATTCTTATTTTTTTGTAGTCCATAATTGGAGCAATTTTATTTTAAGTCTTGTAACCCGTCCAAAAATAGAAAATCAGCTTTGGACTTCTAAATTTTTTGTATTAAGAATTACTTTTATTTTGGCCCTGAAACCATGATGTTCTTAGTTTAAAATCTAACTTACTGTATTGAATGGGTTTTAGAATTATAAATTATGAATTATGAATTATGAGTTGAACATGCTGGCCCAGGGCAGGAAAAACCTGGTAGGTTTAATCAGCCGACATAATGATAAACAGTTAAACCTGATTCCTTCAGGTTTCAAGAACAACCTTATCTGGAATTTTGGGCATATTATAGTATCCCATCAAATTCTATGTTACCAGAAATCAGGATTGGATCCGGTGGTTCCAGCAGCCTATATCGATCAATTTAAAAGGGGTACGACTCCGGCGGATCCATTGGATCAGGATCAGATCAACCAATTGAAGACACTGGCTGTTGAAACCACTACCAGATTTAAGGAGGACTACCAGAAGGGAATCTTCAGAGAGTATCAAAGTTACCAATCGCTTTATGGCGTGGAATTGAACAGCATTGAAGATGCCATTGTATTCAATAATACACATGAAGGAATCCACTTGGGATACATGATGGCACTTGGAAAATCACTGGCCAATTGATCTCAAATCAAATGCAAAATTAAATCATAAAGTTTATGGAAAGGAAATCCCTATACCACACGGAAGTTTACAATGACACATTGGCAAGGATAGAAAAACTCACAACGGGATCCACACCTCAATGGGGGAAGATGGACGCAGGCCAAATGATGGCTCATTGTAGTAGTGTCTTTGAGGTTTTCAACGGAAAGCCACTGGTTGGTACCCCATTCATTGTAAAGTTGTTTAAAGGGATGATTCGTAAAATGGTGGTAGGTGAAAAACCCTTCCCAAAGAACAGCAGAACTCATCCCCAATATCTACAAACCAATGCTGTGGATTTCAATACTGAAAAACAGCGGCTGCTCAATGCCATGAGACAATGGAAAGAAATGGAAGATCAAGAAACCCATCATGCATTATTCGGAATAATGAGCAAAGAAGATAATGGATGGAGCTCCTATAAACATCTTAATCACCATCTGACTCAGTTTGGCGTTTAAAGGTACTCATCAATTGGATTAAGTTATCATGAAGAAATACTTGGTAATTTTTGTATAGTTATCTGATTTTTAGATAATTATATTTATTTCAGGTAGCACTACTTATAGATTTTTTAACTGGATTCTAGGTGTTTATCCCTCGTCCTTTACTTTAACGAACTGCCCAACGAAATCCATTCATCAACATTTGCTGCGCCTCAGGCTGATCAAACTCATTCGGATCATGCCCCAGGGAGATACCGAATACCTTACCCTTTCCAAAAACTTTGGTCCAGACTACCGGCATAACCGTCCCGTCGATCCACTCATCAGCCTCACCAGTGAAGGTAGTAGTAGCCAATACTTCAATGTTGGGATCCACATGCATATAATACTGTTCCGTGTGATCGGGTGATCTCCTTTTATGTTTACCCTGAATTCAACAAAATAAGATGGAACAACATTCTCGTCGCCCGGGTGGGCCACAAACTGGGCCCCGACCATGTATTGATATTCCCTGTTGTTTCTAAATGTATCACAAAACCCGCCGTGTGCCCCAGCAAGCCCGGCCCCATTCTTGACTGCCTTTTCCAACAACGCATTGATTTGCGCCTTTTCGATTTTAGACATGGTATGACATATCACAATAAGGTCAACATTCGACATAGTGGTGGCATCGGTGAAAATGTCCAAAGATTCTGAAACGGTGACAATAGCTCCCTGATCAGACAGCAGTTTAGTGGCCTTCTCCGCATAAAGTTCGGGTTTATGCCCGGGCCAGCCACCGTAGACGATTAAAACATTCTTTCCATCCAGCGATGGTAACTCAGCTTGCTGTAGCGATGGTAACTCAGCTCGCTGTATAGAAGCCGTCAGTTCCACCTTGGACGAATTCTGAGGAGTGCAGGCAAAAACCAGTAAGGCCAGGAATATAAACGTGATTTGGAAGTATTTAAAAGATGAGCTCATAATGAAGTGATTTTGGTAAAGCTAATAAAAATATAGTTTTGTTATGAAACCAATCCGTAGTTGGCCAAACCCTCCGCCTCACCCCTAAACTACGGATAGCTGCGTAAAAAGGAGTTTGGTAAAGCTAATAAAAATATCTGTTAAGTTGTTGATTTCGTAATTCGTCTTTGGTAATTCGTAATTAACACACTGGTCGTAGGTTTAGCTTTACGCTCCTACTATCTAATCTGAGTTGGTCGTAGCAAATGCTACAACCAGTTCAACGGGAAGGCCCCGGCTCCCGGAATCGTACGCCAATCACTATTAACCATTATTTCCCCCTCACTGAGGGGGACCAAGGGGGAGGCATAGGTTGGCCCAAGCACTAGGTTTCGTCCAATCAGGTATTGCCAATGGACATAAATTTGTTTACATTAAATCATAATGAAATCAACAATCAAAATATTATTATCCTTATTGACTGTAATTTTATTAAGTCAATGTGAAAAGGATGATCCAATCCCTGTAGTTACTATCCCTGATAACAATTTTTTAAGTGCGCTGATAGACGAAGGGGTAGATGCAAATGGAGATGGAATTATCAGTGCGGAGGAAGCTGAGGCAATAACATTTCTAGATGTCAGTGGTGAAAGTATTGCAGATATGACAGGTATTAAAGCATTTGTGAATTTGGAGGCTCTCGATTGCTCGAGTAATCAAATAATCAGTTTGGATGTTTCCAACAACACTGCTTTAACAGAGTTGCATTGTGGTAGCAACCAACTAACCAGCTTGGATGTTTTCAATAATACTGCCTTAGAATGGTTGAATTTAGGGGGAAACCAATTAACCAGTTTAGATGTTTCCAATAATACTGCCTTATGGTGGTTGTGGTTAAGGGATAACCAATTAACCAGCTTGGATGTTTCCAATAATAAAGCTTTAAATTTGTTGGTTTTAGATGATAACCAACTAACCAGTTTGGATGTTTCCAATAATGCTGCCTTATTAGATTTAATTTTAAATAATAACCAACTAACCAGCCTGGGTGTTTCAAATAATACTGCCTTAGAATGGTTGGAAATAAATGATAATCAACTAACCAATTTAGATGTTTCCAATAATACTGCCTTAAGAGGTTTGGATTTACAGAGTAACCAATTAGCCAATTTGGATATTTCCAATAATACTGCATTAGCATTTATGATATTAAGTGATATGCCATCAATAAATGAAGTTTGTGTTTGGGAAATGCCATTTCCTCCCCAGGGAGTTGTTGTTGAAATGACTAATAGCCCGAATCTTTATTTTACCACGGATTGTACTGGGGATTGAGCTTACGGACCTATGACCTAATCCTTCGGTTGGTCGGCCGTAACAAATGCTACAACCAGTACAGCGAGAAGGCCCCGGCTCCCGGAATCGTATGCCAATCACTATTAACCATTACGCATTTCCCCCTCTTAGGGGGGGACCAAGGGGGAGGCATAGATTGGCCCAAGCACTAGGTTTCGTCCAATCAGGTATTACCAATAGACATAAAGTTGTTTACATTATCATAATGAAATCAACATTCGACATGGTGGTGGCATCGGTGTAAGTGTCCAACGATTCCGAAACGGTGACCTTAGCTCCCTGAGCAGACAACAGTTTATTGGTTTTCTCCGCAAAAAGTTCTGGTTTGTGTCCCGGCCAGCCTCCGTAAACGATCAGGATATTTTTGTCTTTTAGAGACGGGAGTTCTTCTGGGTTTACAGAAGCCGCGAGTTCTATCCTGCCTGACACTTTAGGAGAGCAGGCAAAAACCAGTAACGCCAGGAATATAAATGGGATTTGCAAGTATCGAAAAGAAGATCTCATAATTAAGTGATTTTGGTAAACCTAATTAAAATATAGCTAGTCAGAATGATACACTGGTCGTAGGTTTAGCTTTACGCTCTTACGACCAGAATTTAATTGGTCGTAGCAAATGCTACAACCAGTATTGGGAAGGCCCCGGCACCTGGGTCCGGGGTCTTCTACTTTAGGGGATGGTTCTTAATTCATTTAATTGTTATTTTGTGCCATGCAAAAAGCGCTTTTCATGCTATTATTAACCTCCTGTACCACCCTGGTACAAGTGCCGATTACAGAACCACCAGAGATTTTATTACCGCCCGGACCCCAGGAAATTGTATTTATTAGTCGTTTTGATACTACACAGATCTCTTTTGCCAAGGATAAAGTAACTGCAGTATATAAAGACGGTTATCAGGCTTTTATAAAAGGCCTTCAGGAAGGGTTTGAGGCTATTGAACACCTTAATCTGACCTTAGCCGATACCATTATTCTGGGACGCTGGTATACTTCTGAGGCTCCCAAATTCCCAGACAGCACTCAGTTGTTAAGCATAATCAACCAGTATGAACCAGACTACCTGATAACCCTGGACGCTTTCAAAATCGAGCTGCTTAACGAGGATATAATAGTTGACTTTGGAGATGGATCCAGTGGCAGGCAAGTCTTTTACTACATTGATGCTTTGGCGGCGATGGGACTATTTAATCAGTATGGGCAAGTAGCAGACAAAATGTTGATGAATGATCAACAAGACGTTGAAATTACATTCAGAGGACTGTTTGCATCCACACCTGACATTAGCTTGTATGAAGAGACAGTAGGATCCTTTGCCTTTGACCTTGGATACCAGTACGCGCTTATGTTTACTGAATATGGCTACTTCGAAACTCGTTTCATGCACAGCAGCAAGCATTTCAAGCAAGTACTTACTCTGGCTAAAGCAGGCAAGTGGGAAGATGCCAGAAAGATGCTGCTCCCGCTTACAGAACATCCAGACAAGAAAGTAGCACAAAAAGCTGCTCATAATATGTCTGTAATTGCTGAGGCCTTAGGCAATCGAGATGAGATGGACCAATGGATAGAAAAAGCCCAAAATCAATAACCAAAAAACCTGTATTTTACTAATCAAACCGCCTATTCCCTGGTAGAACAGGAAGAGGTGACCGCCATAACATCGATATAAATATTATCGTATATTTGCCATCATTTTACGGCTGGACAACTGCCCTGGTGGTTGGAAGGTTTTGGTATAAATTCTGAGATATGGAACACCTTTGGGGAATTGACCTGGGTGGCACCAAAGTAGAAGGTGCTGTTTTAGATGCAAAAACCTATGAAGTGATCGCCCGTACCCGCTTACCTACGGAAAAAGAGGAAGGTTACCATCACATCATCGGACAGATAAAAAAGCTGGTATCTCAATTAGAGAAAGAAACAGATATCACCGCCCACGCCATTGGGATCGGTACCCCCGGGTCCCTGGATCCCCTTACCGGCACCCTTAAGAACAGCAACACCACCTGCCTAAATGGTGAAAGGCTGTACGATCAGGTAAAAGCAGTACTGGGCATTCCCATAAAAATGGCGAACGATGCAAATTGCTTCGCACTGGCTGAAGCCCGCATGGGTATAGTACCCGAAGTTTGCCCGCAAGCAGAAGTTGTGTTTGGGGTGATTATGGGCACCGGTGTAGGTGGCGGAGTGGTAGTCAACAACCGGATCATCAATGGACGACATGGTATTGGAGGTGAGTGGGGCCATACCTTTTTGGATGATTCAGGAGGTCCATGCTATTGTGGCGATTCAGGGTGTACTGAACAGGTAATATCTGGACCGGCACTGGAAAAATATTATCAAAAGATTAGTGGGCAACAGGCAAGTCTTAAAGAGATCGTAAGCAAATATCGGGAACAGTCTGACTCACATGCCACTCAAACCATCGAAAGACTGTTGCATTTTTTCGGCAAAGGATTATCAAATGTCATTAACATTCTAGACCCTGATGTGATCGTATTGGGTGGTGGACTGGGAAATATCTCCGAACTATATACCCTGGGTGTAGATAGTATAGCAAAGCATATATTTAACCCCCGATTTGAGACCATTATTGCCAAACCAAAGCTGGGTGACAGTGCAGGGGTATTTGGCGCAGCGTTTTTGGTGACTTGAACTGAAGTAGATGTCCGTAGTTTCAAACTACGGACAGTGTAGTTTGAAACTACGGACATCTACTAGCTCTGAGAATCATCCTTGAACAGCATATAAAATATCAAGGTAAAGACCAATGTCGCAGCAGCAAAGAGCCCCCAGAAAATTCTCCAATCTGGAAGTGACAAGGTTCCATCAACACCATAAGTATTGACAAAATAGCCGGAAAGCTGAGTACCTATAAGGAACCCTACGCCCTGTGTTAGCAACACCAGCAATCCCTGAGCCTGTCCCCGGATGGCAGGTGATGTTTTCTTGTCAATATAAATTTGACCAGTTACAAAGAAGAAATCATAACAGATGCCATGTATCAATATTCCTATCATAATTACCCAATAAGTGCCTGAAATCGCTGCCCCGGCAAAAATAGTAAAACGAGCCACCCAAGCCAACATGCCCAGTATGAGCATCCATTTTACACCCAACCTTATAAAAAAGAATGGAATCAATAACATAAAAATAATTTCTGAAGCCTGCCCAAAGGCCATCTCAAAAGAGGGGTTGCTAAACCCTACCGCGGACAGATATCTTGGAGCATAAGGGAAGTATGTACCAAAGGCAATGAATATCAACATGGCACTAAACAAAAATACCATAGATGATCGAGTACTGAGCTCTTTCAGAGCATCGACACCCAGGATTTCCCTCCATGAGGACTTTTGTCCTTTAGCCGGCGGAGGGGTTAAGGGCAAAGTAAAACTATAAAAACCAAGAAAAACTGAAGCACCACCAGCTATGTACAGTGGTGTGGCTTCAAAATCAGCCATTAGAAATTTGCCAATTAAAAAACCTGCAGCCACCCAGCCGATGGTTCCAAATACCCTAACTATAGGAAACTCTTTTTCCTGATTGGTCATGTGGTGAAAAGCGAGCGACGCACTAAGTCCTAAGGCAGGGAAATAACACAAAGCATGAACGAACAACAATGGCAGAAACCAAGAAGTACCTGCAA
>QIMC01000330.1 GCA_003232185.1 Flammeovirgaceae bacterium
TATAAGAATGTATTTCGGGTTTGGAATAGATCGGCAGAAATAGCGGCGAATCTGCAACAATCAGATTAATGAAATTGATAAAGATTTCATGAATGTGAGACACCTTATGGAGCAATTCTAAGTCGGTTAAAAATTTCTTACCTTAGAAAAAAAATATTCAATAAAATGAGTGAAGCATTAAAATCAGGACGTCGGGCGTTCCTCAAGAAAGGCTCAGCTGCGATTGCAGGAAGTACGGTATTTGCAACATTTCCAACCAATTTGAGTGCATACGCCGGCGGTAGCGACCAAATAAAAATTGGTTTAATTGGTTGTGGTGGCAGAGGGGCAGGAGCGGCCGTTCAGGCAATAAAGGCTTCGAAGGCTGTGAAGTTGGTAGCCATGTGCGATACGTTTAGAGATAGGCTTGACAGTTCGTATGGTGCCATTTTGGATAATGTGGAGGCTGGTCAGGTGGATGTCCCTGAAAGCAACAAGTTTGTCGGGTTAGATGCTTACGAAAAAGTTATTGCATTATCTGACGCAGTATTGCTGGCAACACCTCCCCCGTTTAGGCCGATACACTTCGAGGCTGCAATCCAGGCAAGCAAACATGTATTTATGGAAAAGCCACTAGCGGTTGATGTTCCTGGATATCATAAAATCATGGAAGTTTCAAAATTGGCGGACCAAAAAAATCTGACTGTTGTGGTTGGGCTGCAAAACAGGTACAATCAAGGCTATCAGGAATTACTAAAGAAAATTCAGGGCGGCACCATTGGCGATATAATGTCTATTGATGTGTATTACAATGTTGGCGCGCCTACTATACACCCTCGAGTGGCAGGACAGACTGAAATGGAGTATCAAATAAGAAACTGGCGTTATTTTACCTGGCTGTGGGGCGGCCAGTTGGCGGGTCAAACAATTCATCAAATTGATGTAATGAACTGGATGATGAAAGATTTCCCGGTACAGGCCAAAGGGATAGGCGGACGTCAAGTGTTTAAGGGGCCCAATCAGGGCAATACTTACGATCATCACTATGTGGAATTTGAATATCCTGATGGTACCAAAATGCATGTTCAAAGCCGAAATATTGACAATTGCTGGAACAAAATGGGATTTCAGGTTCACGGCACATCAGGGTCGGCAGATGAAAAATCCCGTATTTATGATACCAACAATAAAATAATTTGGCGCCACGATGATCGGAATGCCCCCAATGCTTTCCAGGTGGAGCACGATGTGTTTTTTGATTGTATTCTCAAAAATACCCCAAGGAATGATAGTGAGTGGGGTGCCAATAGTACCTTAACTACCATTATGGGAAGAATGGCCATGCACTCAGGTCAGGTGATGAACCTCGAGGATGTACTTAATTCCAAACGCAGTTTGTTGCCGGAACAATTAACATGGGATGCAGCAATGCCAGATATGCCTGATGAAAGCGGAAATTACCCAACGCCAATGCCAGGTATTACCAAGGTGATGTAGGGTTGAAGTATGAACCGGTAATTTGCGGGTCTACTAATTGTCGTAAATCACAGTTGTTTTAGCAATCTTATCCCCGAGGCGCTTTTGCTCGCTTCCGAAAATGAACAGAGCATCAATCAAGCCAACAAAAGGAATAATGAATAGAATGTTTCGAAGCACGGAGGTGCGGTAATCATTGGTAAGGGGGGCACCTGAATCTTCAATAACACTCCTGGTTTTCATTACTTTTTTGCCAATGCTTTGCCCGTCCAGAAATGGCAACGCGTCACGAACCAAAATGTAAGCCACACCAATCAGATAACTGATAGAGCCTCCAATTATGTTGCCTACGAGATATGAGATAGCCAGGACTATTATCCAGTCGATAATCCCACCCAATAGCCGGTCTCCAATTGATACTTTTTTGAAACTTGTTGATTCAGGACTATTTACTTCGTCCATGGGCTTGCCTACGGTTTGATATGGGAAGAAATATAAGAAAAATTCTATGAATTACACCAACATCAAATCAATTTGGCATGGGTGCTAATCCAGCGCTCCGGCAATTCACCATCATTGGCGGCCTTATAATCTGCATAACTACATGGGACAATGCAGTTACGGGCGTATTTCTGTTTTCCAAAAGGATAGTTAACCTCCATCCACCATTTTTCACTCAGCTTACTTTTGTAGAAAACAATTGAATTTGGATCCCCATCCATAGTCACCACATATTTCAGGTAGTCATTACTTTTGAAGTTCTGCTCTTTTTTACGGTTGTAAAAGCCCTCGATAAAGTACCAGATCATAGTGGCCACAACTCGTGCAGTAGATTGGTGGTCATCATCATATTCCGGATTATATTCATAAAAACCTGCAGAGCTCAGTTTCTCATTGAGACCAGCATACCAGCATACCTGACAAGCCTCTTCCCCTGATAATCCAAAAGGTTGAGCATTGGCATTTCCCGGGGCATCACTGGATTTAATGGCAGTGATATCAAAGGTCATCATATCGGCATTGCGAATTACTGGTTCCATTTCATGAATATTCTCTTTCAGTAACCCCAGCCGATAAACATCGAAATACAGCTTTTCAAAAAGGTTAATAGCCACGGTGTCAATCAGATAGCTTTGGTGGCCTAACTGATTATAATTAAATAGGTAATTAGGTTCATAAAGGAGCATTTTGTGAATATGTTGTCTCGAGACCCCAAGTCGATCACTTTCCTCAATATCCAAAAACGCATCTACATTCAATATACTGATCAGTTTTTCTAAATCTTCATAGGCCATAAACTGACCGTAATCCAGATCATGGGTTCCTCCAATGAGTACCGGCAATACATTTTGTGCTAATAATATGTTGCAGACTTCTTTAATGCGTAAGCAAGTTTCTTCGAGTGTGCTTCCGTTACGCAGATTACCCAGATCTGCGATTTTATAGGAGTATGTTCCGGTCTTCAGTCGATAGAGCTTACTGCGTATTTCATCCGCTGCCGAAGCGGCTCCCTGGTTATTCAAGGTTCCTCTTTCCTCTTCTAATCCGATAATGGCAATATCCGCATCCTGGTAGGAGGGCATTTCATGGGTATTGATCCGAACGGAATGATAAAAAGCACTTATATCGTCGATCGACTGAATAATGGTCTCATCGACAGCAGAAAAGAAAATCTTTAAATCCATTTACTAACAATTAATGAAAAACCCAGACAGAAACCATCAGGGTAAATTCTTTAACCTCCGAAATCATCGAAGCGAATATTTTCCTCCGGGATGCCGAGATCATCCAACATCTTTAATACCGCAGCATTCATAAGTGGTGGCCCACACAGGTAATATTCAATCTCTTCTGGTTCGGGATGTTGCCCCAAATAATTATCAAAGAGTGCCTGGTGGATGAACCCCAAATAACCATCCCCTTCTCTATCTTCCAGGGATTTATTTACCACCCAATTGTCATCCGGCAATGGCTCCGAAAGGGCAATATTAAAAGTAAAGTTCGAAAATTCTTTCTCGATATCTCTGAACTGATTGGTGTAGAATAACTCTTTCCTTGACCGACCTCCATACCAGAAAGAGACTTTTCGATCCGTCTTCTCTGTTTGAAAAAGGTGAAATATATGTGACCGAAGAGGTGCCATACCGGCGCCACCTCCAATGTAAACCATTTCACGTTTGGTTTCATTGATAAAGAACTCGCCGTATGGTCCTGAAATGGTAACCTTGTCACCAAGTTTTCTTGAGAATATGTAGGAACTACAAATACCTGGATTTACACTCATAAATTTCCCAGCAGCACGATCCCATGGAGGGGTGGCGATTCGAATATTTAGCATTATAATATCTCCTTCAGCCGGATGATTGGCCATAGAATAGGCCCGAAATATCTCTTCGTCATTGTTCATGCTCAGGTCCCACATATTGAATTTGTCCCAATCAGATTTGAACACTTCATCCGGGTGCTCAAGCTCTGGTTTTGGACTAATATCTACGTCGTTAAAAGGCACTTTAATCTCAGGAACATCAATTTGAATGTATCCGCCTGATTTGAAATCCAAGGTCTCTCCAGGAGGTAATTTCACCACAAATTCCTTGATAAACGTAGAAAGGTTGTAATTGCTCACAACTTCACATTCCCATTTTTTTATACCAAATATTTCATCTGATATGCGTATACTCATATCCTGTTTCACTTTCACCTGACAGGCCAGTCTTACTTTTTCTTTTTGTTCGGTGCGACTTAAATGCCCTACTTCGGTAGGTAATACCTCTCCGCCACCTTCCTCAATCACACATTTGCACATGGCACAGGTTCCACCACCACCACATGCTGAGGGCAGAAATATTTTTTGGCTGGAAAGTGTAGACAATAAACTGGTACCTGCAGCAGCAATCATAGCATTGCCTTCGTCTCCGTTGATAATTATTCTAACATCTCCTGATTGGACTAATTTGCTCTGGGCATATAAAAGGATCATAACCAAAAGCAGGATTACAATAGTAAAGGCTACGATGGAGGTAATTATGGTGGTCATATGGGCAAGGTCAATTTACTCTGTATGGGTACATTAGCCGCCACAAATATAAATATTTAATACCCTAAAAGTGCAAGCGCATGTTAGTTTTTAATGGGCTATTGGAGCATTTTGAGAAGTAAGGTAAGTCGTTCCTTCAACTCACGACGATCAATGATAAAATCAAGGAATCCATGTTCCAAAACAAACTCAGCACTTTGAAATCCCTTTGGTAAACTTTTACCAATTGTTTCCTTGATTATTCGCGGTCCGGCAAACCCAATCAAAGCTCCGGGTTCTGCAATGTTGAAATCACCCAGCATGGCAAACGAAGCGGTGACACCTCCGGTGGTGGGATCCGTTAGCAAGCTTATGTAAGGTAGTCTGGCATCTGACAACAAGGTAAGCTTAGCAGAGGTTTTGGCCATCTGCATCAGTGAAAAACCAGCTTCCATCATACGAGCACCTCCTGATTTCGAAATGATTAACAGCGGAAGGTGTTTTTTTATACAATAATCAATGGCTTTAGAAATTTTTTCCCCAACTACAGATCCCATTGAACCCCCTATAAATTGGAAATCCATGCAGCAAATTACCATAGGAATACCATTGAGTTCACCAGTGGCTGAACGTACAGCATCCTTCAGTTTGGTTTTTTCCTGGGAAGATGTTAATCGATCCGTATATGCTTTGGTATCAACAAATCCCAAAGGGTCAGAAGATGTCAAATCTACATCAAGCTCTTTAAACTTGTTGTCATCAAATAAGATCTCAAAGTATTCTTTAGATCCAATCTTGAAATGATAATCATCTTTGGT
>QIMC01000270.1 GCA_003232185.1 Flammeovirgaceae bacterium
TGGACGCCTTTACCCATCACTATGCCCTTGAGTACATCAAAAGGAAACACCCCCGGGTAACCTATATTGCTTATGGAGAAACAGACGACTTTGCGCATGACGGACATTATGATGCTTATCTGAAATCAGCCCATCAAACAGATGCATTTATCAGTGAGCTTTGGCAGTATGTACAAAGCGATCCGTTTTACAAGGATAAAACTACCTTTGTGATTACCACCGACCATGGAAGAGGTACCGTACCAAAAGATACCTGGCGTGGGCACGGTACTTCAATCAATGGTGCCGATCAAATATGGATCGCCATTATAGGACCGGATACACCTGCTAACGGAATCATGAGTAGTGAAAAACAGTATTACCAAAACCAGGTAGCTGCAACCGTTGCTAAGTTTTTAGGCTTGGAATACACTAATACCCCCGAAGTAGGAAGTGTAATACAGGAAGCATTCAAGCAGCCAAAATAGAAAAGTACCCCATCCGGAGCCTTCTTATGGTATTGTTCACAGCGCAAGTGGTCCTTCGTCCCTCGTCCCTCGTCCTTCGTCCCTAATAATTCCTATAAAAATCCCTGATCTTACTTGTGATCTGTCCGAAAATGGGTTGTGTAAATGCCACAAAAAGATCTTGAGGAGGGGGTGGGTAAGCTTCTTTGAACTTGACAATTTCAAGGAAATAATCATCCAACGCACGTTCATCACCATTGAAATATGCCCATTCTGTATACCACACAAATTCACCAGGCATTTTCTCTTGAGTTAGCACCCGCTGATTGTGGGCATCAATTATTTTGAAATCCAGGATCCCGCGGGAACTCAGCGACTTGTTAAATACATGAACAGTTGCTTTGACCGTTCCATAGACCTTCCTGGTAGTAGGTGGTTCTGAGTCAACGGTACTGCTGCTGTTGGTGGTGGTCACCGTATTCCCGTGGTTATTTTGAATGTTACCCAGATTTGCTCCTGTATAACCCGATGTACTTTGACTGCTCCCAGAGTTGCTGGTTTGACTGCCAGAAATCGTACTATTAGTGGTAGTGCCATTACTGTTGGAAGCTTGATTGTCTACGGTGGTTCCGGAGTTTTGACTGCCGGTTCCTGAAGACTGGGTGGGCGTAGTATTATTCACAGAGCCAGATGTATTGGATGAGGTAGTACTGCTGCCAGTCGCGCTCTTTGTAGCTTCTTTTTGCTGAGGATCTTCCTCTCCATTACAAGTACCCTGAATGTCCCCGTGATCCAAATGATGTGCCAAGGCATTCTTTGATATACTAATGGTTTGAGATTTACCCAGACTACCCGGTATCTTATGGCAAATGGTTACCTTCTTGTTGTTGTTGCCGCTTTCTGAGTAATACGAGTCATTTTTTAAAACAGGACTGGCAATAACCGGAGCTGCTTGAAAGTACCTGAGTGCCCTATACGGGCTGTCAGGAAAAACGTTTGCTACCAGAAGATCAGGGCTTATTTTGGAATTTTGTGCTTTAATTATAGCCAGAACTACACTGTCTCTGCTCACTTGAACTTCTTTTTCTTTCAGGTACACCTGACCCAAAACAAAATCATCAAATTGTAATTGAATGATTTGATCAGGTTGATCCAACCCTATGTTTTTTGCTTCAGTAGAATAGAATTGCACAAACTCATTTACCTGCATTGATTCAACGAACTCAAGAATTTTGTTCTCGAAGAATTCGTGCGATATTTGAAGATTTCTTTGAGCAGGTATTGGTTCAACCACTACCTTTAGAGTAGCTATGAACTTGGCCTCAGCCAACTTATCCCGAGCGTCCCTGTATTCACCCATCAGATTACAGGCAATTTCAAAGTGACGGTAGGCTTCAATGGCTTCGTTTCGATTGTGATTGGAGCGGGCTCTGACAAGCAGTTCATCACCTCGTTGATATCTGATCGACGCCGCTTTCTCTTTGGCATCACTCAACTCAGAAACATATCGAACAGGGCTGTTAACTAGTCGAAGGCAGGCCGGGCATCTATTAAGCTGTGAATAGAGATTATTAACCTGATGATATTCATTTATCACTCTTTCCCATTTAAAGTGATCGCCGGACTGTTTGGCCCTTTCAATATTGTCCCGATGCCAGGCGATGGTCATCGGATAGGCCTCCATTAATGTTTGCGAAGCTTTTTTATTGCTGGTGTTTTTCCTTAGCCTTGAAATGGCTTTGAGTACCGCTTCGTCGTAATTTCCTTTTTCATAGGCTTGCTTACCAGAGGTGCAACTTTCCAAAAGAATGACGGCGATAAGTAACATCAGGGGGAATAATATCTTTTTCATGATCCAATCATATTTTCCTAAAAATCACAGAGTTTGCCTCTGATTAATGGGTAAAAATGATGGTTAAACCGCTGATTTTCAAAAGAGACAAAATCATTTACCTACCAATGTATTGTTTAGAAGGGTTTTCAAATGAAGCAATGGCTGTTAGCGTATCAGTGCCGAACCATTGAAATTTAATTTAGAGCTCCAGGCTAAGGTGCAAGGGTGGATTAAATACTGGATCGTAGTATCCCACTACTGGATCGTAGTATCCCACTACTGGTCGTAGTATCCCACTACTGGTCGTAGTATCCCACTACTGGTCGTAGTATCCCACTACGACCAGTACTCCAGTCAATGCTCAAAATTTTTGCTGGTATGTCTCACATTATTCCTTAAATTGGGCTTTTGTAAACTCTGCTGATAAAATGCACTCCTTCTACAATGACCAATAATGGCGCGTTAAAACTCACAGTACTGCTGGTAAGTAGTCTCACCATTATGTCTGTGATTACTATATCGCCGGCGCTTCCCGCCATGTCCTCTGAGTTTTCCGGGTTACCCAACGGGCAATTTATTGTTCAAATGGTGCTTACCATTCCTGCTTTGTTTATCGCAATTACCTCTCCAATAGCAGGAATACTGATCGATCGATATGGCCGGTTGAAATTGCTCTGGGCATCAATGGTACTTTATGCCATTGCGGGGACCGGAGGATTCTATCTGGAAAACTTGTATCAAATATTGATCAGCCGGGCTATTTTGGGTATAGCAGTGGGGATGTCCATGACCATAGTCATCACCTTGATCGCCGATTATTTTGAGGGACAGGAAAGACAAAAATTTACCGGTATACAGGTGGCCTTTATGTCAATGGGAGGAATTGTGTTGGTCAGCCTGGGGGGATTTTTGACTGATATAAGTTGGAGGACACCCTTTTTGATTTATGCCCTCTCATTGGTTTTTCTTCCAATGGCAATTTTGCATCTATACGAGCCAAAAGTGGAAAAGCGCGTCCAACAATCGGGGCACCAGCCGAAAACCCCATCAATCATCTGGTTACTGGTTTTTAATACCATGATCATGTGGATCATCTTCTTTATCTTACCCGTGCACTTGCCATTTCACCTCAAAGCCCTTGGGGTTGAAAAAAATGCACTGATCGGTATAGCGGTAGCAGTCAGTACTTTATTTTCAGCGGTAAGTGCTTTCTCATACTCCAAAATCAAAGGCAAGCTCACATACTATTCCATCTTCTTTGCAGGGTATTTGATCATGGCCATTGGATTGGCGTTGACTTCCTGGGCCACCAGTTACGGGATGGTGTTGGTTGCCATGTCGTTTGCCGGTTTTGGTATTGGCATGATGATCCCCAACACCAATCTTTGGGTAATGCAAATAGCACCCCCTGAGATAAGAGGTAAAGTAATTGGAAAGTTGACTATGTTTTGGTTTATGGGTCAATTTCTGTCACCCATCATTACTTTGCCGTTGGCAAAAAGATTTTCATTGCCTAGTATATTTATGTTGGCGGCAATATTGCTGTCGGTGCTGGCGTTTACTTTCCTTATTTTACATTTTAAGCACAGGAAAAGAGAAGTTGAATGAATCAACTAAAATTAAATACTACCAAAACTAAATTTCGTTATGAATAATTACCTATCAATGTTGGCAATTGCTGTTCTCTTTTTTTGTTCAACCTGTACCCAACAGGAGGCTACTGAAACCCTGGTAGCTGAAGTACCAGTTAAAGAATGGGCCCCGGAAGACACCCGTAATGTGGCTGGTCTCGATGCCAAAAGGGGACTGATAACCAATACTCCGAATGCCACACCTGGTTACATTTTGTTTCACCCATCTGCGGGTTCCTCTACCTGGTTGATGAATCTTAAAGGGAAAATTGTCCATGAATGGAAGGGGGAGTATAATACCATGAACAGTTATTTACAGGATGATGGTCGTATTTTCAGAATGGACAGGGATCCTGACTTTCCGGTATTTGCCGGAGGTGGACAATCAGGCATTATACGTGAATACACTTGGGACGGGGAGTTATTATGGAATTTTAAATACGCCACCGACCAGTATCTTACCCATCATGATTTTGCCATCATGCCTAATGGGAATATTCTGGCTATTTCATGGGAAGTAAAAACCCCGGAGGAATGCGCGGCAGCGGGTAGGGACCCTGAGCAAACCCCTGGTGTCGGGCTATGGCCGGACAAGATTATTGAAATCGAACCTACACGGCCGGAAGGAGGTAAGATTGTATGGGAATGGCATATGTGGGATCACCTGGTACAAGATTTTGATGAAACTAAAGCCAATTATGGTACTATAGCAGATCATCCAAGAAAGATAAATGTCAATGCCCATGCGCATGTGCCTCATATGACACAGGAACAAGTAGATGCAATGAAAAAGCAGGGGAATATGACTTCCAACGCCACTCCTGATAATCAGGGTTCCGATATGGCCCATGTTAATTCCATTGTTTATAACGCGGATTTAGATCAGATCGCCTTAAGTTCACAAGGGTTTAGTGAGGTTTGGGTCATTGACCACAGTGTCACTACCGAGGAAGCTAAGGGAAACAGCGGAGGCCGGTGGGGCCATGGGGGTGATTTATTGTATCGTTGGGGGAATCCAGCAAACTATGGCCAAGGGGGTATGGAAGATCAAAGGCTTTTTGGACAGCACGATGTTAAGTGGATTCCTGAGGGCTACCCTGGTGCCGGGAATATGACGGTATTTAGTAATGAGATTACTAGCTCGCAAGGGAAATTTCCCAATGTATTCGCCGCCATGGGAGCCAAAGAGAGTATTGACTTAAGCATCAGTGACCTCGGTAATTACAGTGCGGTGTATGAGTTTGCGCCAATAGTAGATGAAAACGGGACATACGTTCTGGAAGAAGGCGGTACTTTTGGCCCATCGGAACCAACGTGGTCCTATAAGGCACCTGATCTTTATTCTTTCTATGGACCATTCGTATCAGGTGTCCATCGCATGGAAAATGGCAATACTTTTATTACCTCAGGCTCTCGGGGCCGATTTATGGAAGTCACCCCAGCAGGTGATATTGTTTGGGAATACTGGAACCAATATTTTGAAAATTACCGACTCCCGGATGGATCACCTCCCCAGCCAATAGGACCTTTTATGTTTGCTCAATTCAGAGGAATACATATTCCAATAGACCACCCGGCATTAGCAGGTAAAACGCTGAAACCTATTGATCCACAACCTGAGGTATTTACGCTACCACCTCCGCCGCTTTCAAAGTAAGGACGAGGGACGAGGATCAAGGGACGAAGGTTTTTTGGTGGCGAATAACTCACACTAAAAAGTGAAGAGTACCTATTTGTAATGCTCAAAAAGTTAACAAGGTATATTAAAACCGGCTTGATGGTTTTCGGGTTAGCCCTGGCCTTTTACCTGCTAATTGCATTTGCCTTATCTATAACATCTACCAACCCAAAGCACTTAGTATGTCAGCAAGAAAAAGAAATTTTTGTTGCTTCCAATGGTGTGCATCTGGATCTGATAGTTCCCCGTCAGCACCTCCCCGGGGAATTGGCTGATGAACTGGAACTGCCTAATTGGGTCAACTACATAGCTTTTGGCTGGGGAGATAAGGAGTTCTATATAAACACCCCAACTTGGAGTGATTTGGAGTTTTATACTACTTTTAAAGCTCTTTTCCTGGACAGTGAATCGGCCATTCATATAACCTGGATAAGCCAAAAATATCCTCGTTGGACGGCGGTTCCAATGTGTGATATTCAACTACAACTGTTAATTGATTATTTGGATCAAACGTTCAAAAAAGGCCCTGTTAATAATATACTTGAGATTGAGGCTTCCGGTTATTCTGCATACGATAAATTTTATGAGGCTAAGGGAAACTTTAGTTTTGTACAAACCTGCAACAATTGGGTAAATGAAGGGTTGAAAGCAGCAAAGGTTAAAACTTCCATTTGGTCACCGTTTGACCAGGGAGTACTGTATCAACTTAAGAAGAAGAACACCATCGAATGAATTAAGAACCACTACTCCTGATGTATAGATTCAATTGGAACAACTGGCAAAGTGATCCTGATTACCTAACAAAGGCTCCGGATTTACTGGAGTCGGCGGTGGAGAAAGGTGCTCATGGAGTCAAAATATGGAAAGATCTGGGGCTAACTGTGAAAGACCCGGAAGGGAATTTAGTGACCATAGATGATGAACGATTTTCCCCAATCTGGGAACGAGCACAACAAATTGGATGTATTGTAGCCTTTCATACCGTGGATCCGGTGGCATTTTTTGAACCCTGGAATGAAGAAAATGAACGATGGGAGGAGTTAGAGTTGCATCCCGATTGGTCCTTTGCAGATAGGTCCATTTATCCAGCTCGAGCTGAGGTTCTAACCCAAAGAAATAATGTTATCAGGGCTTTCCCTAATTTAAAATTCCAATGTGTACATGGGTCTAATTGGTCAGAAGACTTCTCAAAGGTCGATCAATGGCTGGATGAGATGCCCAACATGTTTGTGGATACCAGTGCAGAAGACAACCACTTCTACGAAACTCATTGGCGGTATTTGCAAACAAAAGATGAGCAATTTGACCA
>QIMC01000182.1 GCA_003232185.1 Flammeovirgaceae bacterium
TTTGAATTTAGTAGAAAATATAGAATACAATACTGAGCGTCCGCATTTGATTATACCTGAGTATGGGCGTCATTTTCAAAAAATGGTAGATCATGCAGTTTCTATCAAAGACCCAGTTGAGAGAAATAAAATTGCCAAGGCCATAATTAGCGTTATGGGTAATTTGCAACCACACTTACGTGATGTTCCTGATTTTCAACATAAACTTTGGGACCAGCTTTTTATTATGTCCGATTTTAAATTGGATGTAGAATCACCTTTCCCGATTACTTCAAAAGAAGCTTTACAAAAGCGACCTGAACCACTTGAATATCCGCAAAATTTTCCAAAATACCGTTTTTATGGAAACAATATCAAACGAATGATTGATGTTGCTGTTGGTTGGGATAAGGGTGATATGCGTGACGGACTAGAGTATGCCATTGCCAACCACATGAAAAAATGTTATTTGAATTGGAATAAGGATACGGTTGATGACACGGCAATTTTCAAGCATCTGTTTGAGTTGTCAGATGGTCAAATCAATTTAACCGAAGAGACTAGTTTGACGGATAGCAGACAGTTCTTGAAAAATAGAGTTGCCAAAACGGTGCGCAGTAACTCGAACAAGAAAAACCAAAGAAACAACAATAACAATCGCGGAAAGAAGCGATACTAATATTCTCCATCTTACATGGGAACATTTAAAATTGAAGGCGGTCACCAACTCTCAGGTGAAATTACGCCCCAAGGTGCAAAAAACGAAGCACTACAGATTTTATGCGCAGTTCTACTGACTCCTGAAGAAGTTGCAGTTACCAACATTCCTGATATCATTGACATCAATAAATTGATTACTTTATTACAAGATTTAGGCGTCAAAGTCAAGAAAAAAGGAAAAGGTTCTTACACTTTTAAAGCGGATGATGTCAATCTTGATTATTTACAATCTGATGATTTCAAACGAGATGGTAGGGGACTTAGAGGCTCCATCATGCTGGTAGGACCTTTATTAGCACGATTTGGAAAAGGGTACATTCCGAAACCAGGAGGTGATAAAATTGGAAGACGTCGATTGGATACCCATTTTGAAGGTTTTATCAGTTTAGGTGCCAAATTTAGATATAATAAAGAAGAATATTTCTACGGAGTTGAAGCAGACAAACTGAAAGGAACGTACATGTTACTGGATGAAGCCTCTGTTACAGGAACAGCCAATATTGTAATGGCAGCTGTGCTTGCAGAAGGTGAAACCACCATATACAATGCTGCTTGTGAACCTTATTTACAGCAATTGTGTAAAATGTTAAACCGCATGGGAGCTAAAATCTCCGGAGTTGGTTCTAATATGTTGATTATACAAGGCGTTGATTCCCTTGGCGGAACAGAACATCGCATGCTTCCCGATATGATTGAAATAGGTAGTTGGATAGGTCTTGCTGCCATGACCAAAAGTGAATTGACTATCAAAGATGTTAGTTGGGATGACCTAGGGCAAATACCAGCAGTATTCCGGAAATTGGGAATTCAACTGGAAAGAAAAGGGGATGATATATATATTCCGGCTCATAAAGATGGTTACGAAATACAAAATTATATTGATGGTTCTATTTTAACCATTGCAGATGCTCCATGGCCCGGTATGACTCCTGATTTGTTGAGTATCATTCTAGTAATAGCAACGCAGGCTAGAGGAGAAGTAGTGATTCACCAAAAAATGTTTGAGAGCCGTTTATTCTTTGTTGATAAGCTTTTAGATATGGGTGCAAAGGTTATTTTGTGTGATCCACATCGTGCAACCGTTATCGGTCTTGATTTTAAATCTACTTTAAAAGCGACAACCATGACTTCTCCTGATATTCGTGCAGGGATTTCTTTATTAATCGCTGCCCTGTCGGCAGAAGGGACTTCGACGATTCATAATATTGAGCAGATTGATCGTGGTTATGAGAATATTGATGAACGTTTACGTGCTATTGGGGCTAAGATCGAGCGGATTTAACTTTCACAAATTACAATACTAAAATCCCAAACGGTACAGGTACAGTACGAAGTTGCAAACTTCGCACAGCTGGATGACGTTCCCAATTAGTGCTTTTCAACTAAAGTCCCATCAGGGTATTTCGCAAATCGTCCTTTTCCCTTTTCATGTACATTATCAGGATGTTGCCAAGGCCATCCACCAAATTGTGTTAGCCCATAATCTTTCATGGTTGTTCTAATTTCTTCTTGCGTGTTCATCACAAAAGGTCCGTGTTGTACTACAGGTTCATCGATCGGCTTTCCTTGTAACATCAAAAAATGTGCAGATTTACCTCCAATTTTAATTTCTACGTTTTCTGAAGGATGTAGTTCAATGCCATAATTTGGAGGTATGGTCTGCCCTTCGATTTCTATTTCCGAGCCCTCATAAAAATACAAGGTTCTACTCACCTCAGAATTCGCCCTAGGAAGCGTATATGAAGAATTTGCATCAATATGGATATTCCATATAGCTACTTCATTTTCAGTATCTACAGCCCAAGAATTTGGAGCAGGGTCTGGAGCTTGGGTGCCTTGATAACTTCCTGCAATGACTTTTACGGAAGCAGTATCCGTTTTTATGATGGGAATATCTTCATGCCACAACATAGCAAAATGAGGGTCTACAAATTTGCTTTTCTTTGGAAGGTTCAACCATATTTGAAATAATTCTAACGGATTCTCTTCTTCCTTTTTTAAAAGTGGAAACATTTCACAGTGCTGAACGCCTCGTCCTGCGGTCATCCATTGTACATCGCCTTCGCCAAATCTACCAGCAGCTCCCAAAGAATCGGAATGGTCGCAGAAGCCTTTGTTTACAATAGTTATAGTTTCAAATCCCCGATGTGGATGTGAGGGAAAACCAGGAATGGTTTGTCCGTGGTACATGCGCCAACCATCTTTAATAACAAAATCGTTGCCTAAGTTTCGACCTTCTAATGAAGCTGCAGGACCCATATTTTCGTTTCCCTTTGGGTAATGGTCTAAATGGTAGGCACAAAACAAAAATGGGTCTTGTGTTTGCCAAGGAAAACCTAATTCAAATACTTGTAATATAGCGTTGCTCATTTTTTAATGTATTGCAGTGTTAATTTCAACCCAATACTCACCTGGGTCTTGAAGAATATTAATGTCAGAATACTTTTTTCATAGTATAGCCATGATATTAAATTTGTAAAATTAGTTTTTAATAGATAAATCGATTTTTAAAAGACCTTTTTCATTACCACAAACGGTATGTTTTCTTTTACATATGTTTTAGTAGTTTCTACCATTCCAAATTTCTTATAAAAATCAGCCTTATCAACTCTAGCATTACACCATATTTCAGCGATAGTTTTCTGAGTGGTATATTCTATAAGGTGAGAAAGTAACAGAGAACCATATCCTTTTCCTTGCTCCAAATGTATAGTAGCAAATTTTCGAAACTGTGCCGATTTTCCTTTTATAAAAAGGGATATTACTGAAATTAATTTCTCATTTTTAAAAAGCCCAAAATGTATTCCGTTTTTATCTTGGGGTAGCTTAACATAAGCTAATGATTGGTCTGGCCACATAACATTTTGACGAAGAGTATACGTTTCTTGAAAACTAATTTCTTTAATCTCAATCAAGTTATATTTCTTTTGATAGACACAACAAATAATATTTAACTTAATAGATTTTCATGAAAATTATTTTAGTTTCCGTTGATAGGAGGTGGACCTTCAATCATGGGTTTGTATACTTCATCGCCTTTTCTAGTTTTGAATTCTTCTTTTACTTCATTAATTAATTTCGGATTTTCAAAGAGGTCAACTGCCGTCATTCCTAATGCTTTTGCAGCGTAAGCCATTCCTTTATGTCCAATGGACATTCCTCCGCAAGCTACGACCGCCCATGAGTGCCATGGGGTATCTTTTGGCGCAACAGTAACACTCAAATTGATGTTCGGAACATTCCAGCTCACATCACCCACATCAGTAGAACCTCCGCCAGGTGTTTCGAGCGTTTCGCGTAATGGGTTAATGGAGGCATCCATACCGACTTCTAGCTTGCCGGTAGCTTTTTGAATTGCTTTTCCAAATGCCTCTTCCTCAGGGGTATAGGTCATAGGGCCTAAAAGTTCTAAGTTTTTTTGCATGATAGTTCCACCAGAACGATTTACAAGAACTTCATATATTCCCGATACTAGAGATATCTTATAATCTACATCGGCCATAATTGCAGCACCTTCTGCCATTGCTTTTACACGTTCGTAGGTAGGTAACATTATAGAGCGTTTTGGGTCACGGACACGAACCCATAGTTTGGCATAATCAGGTACTACATTTACAACTTGGCCACCGTCTTGAATATGGTAGTGAATACGTGAAGACGGTAAAATATGTTCTCTGTAATAATTGATTCCGGTTGTATATAGTTCAAGTGCATCAGAAGCGGAACGACCGTTCCATGGGTCTGCAGAAGCGTGTGCTGCTTGTCCTTCAAATTCCACTATAAAATCTATTAATGAAAGTCCGCTTTGCACATCAGCTTCGATTTTTGATCCAGGA
Organism: Flammeovirgaceae bacterium; assembly: GCA_003232185.1. Classification (GTDB taxonomy): domain Bacteria; phylum Bacteroidota; class Bacteroidia; order Cytophagales; family Cyclobacteriaceae; genus SZUA-3. Next base: position 4,536 of record QIMC01000182.1, read on the forward strand.
TGCCAGCTTAGATTTACATCAACATCACTCCATAACCCAGCTTCGACCATCCACACTTTTGCAAAGAATTTTTCTTCCGCAGGTGTACCCAGAAATTTGACGGTGCCTTTCATTTTACCAGCTTCCATAAGCTCTTTAATGGCAATTACAGCTCCTAAACTAGAGGTGCCGAACATATTATGGCCGCAACCATGACCTGCTGCTCCAGTTTTAAGAGGTTCTTTAACAGGACTCGCTTTTTGAGAAATACCGGGCAAGGCATCAAACTCGCCCAAAATACTTATTACAGGTTTTCCAGAACCATAAGTAGCTATAAATGCTGTTGGCATGCCAGCGACTCCCCTTTCTACTTTGAGGCCATTTTTTTCTGCATAACCAGCTAGAATTTCAGAAGATTCGGTTTCTTCAAAAGCGGTTTCTGCTGCTGCCCATATGGCATCGCTTATTTTTATCAATTCTGCTTCATGTTTTTCAATTGAAGCTATAACTGCTTTTTTATTTTTGGTCATTTTTTGTGCTGATACTACTATTGCAGTGCATAGCAATATCCCTAGAAGAATACTTTTTTTCATTTTTAAGTCATTTAATGTCATTCTCATGAAGGCGAGATTCTGTTTAATTTATTTGAGCCAGTGTGATGATTTGTAAGAAAGGTGACTAAAATTTTTATGCGGTTTTTTCTTTAGGCAAGGCAAAATTTATAAGCATAGCCGTAGCTACGGTTATTTAACGAAGCATAAAGTAAAAAGGGCGAAAAATTAGTTGCCTTTTTTATGAATTATTACACTAGCTATTATACTTGTTATTCATATGGTCGTATGGTGTCTTACATAAGTTCAGAAAGGACATCTAATATTTACATCTGATAATTTATTGATGTAGAGGCACGATTTTCCAGATTTATACTTTCCTAGCCTTTCCATTAATTTAGGATAGCGCATAAAACCTGTATTGTAAATTGCAATGTTCTGTTTTCTTAGAGAAAAGACCGCTAGAAGCATATCGCCCTCACGACCTGTATCATATTTGTAATGGTAACTTCCAAAACCTACCAGGCTAGTACCCCATAATACTGGAGAATGACCTGTGATTTTCTGAATAAAATCAAGTATTACATAACTATCATCGTGCCTAGTTTCATTCTCTACTGCATCTGAAAATGCTTGTACTGACGTTGTTGTGGCTTTGGTTTTGTTCTCGGACATTGTTGGTCAAATTACAATATCATAAATATAAGAAAAGAAAGTTAGGCAACCGCTTCTTTGTAAGTTTTAACCCGCATTATTCATGGGTTTTCGTTATGAAAAGTCAAAATACCAACCTGCCTGCCAGCAAAGGCAGGTTTTCAATTATAGCAGATAGTTTGGCTTTGGAATAGAATATCCGTGAATAATGCGGGCTAAATAAACTACACCCTAAAGTTAAGCGTACCCCCATTACATTTTATTTAAGTTTTTTTTAACAAAGCTTATAGGGGTTTCTTTCTAATTTTGTGGAAAACCTAAAACAATATATAAAATGAAAAAATTACTATTATTTGTATGTGTTGCTGTATTGTCTTCATCAATTGAAGCGCAGATTACTACACCAGCATCCAGTCCTTCATCAAAATTGATGCAGACTGTGGGGCTTACTGAGGTTACTATTGATTACTCAAGACCATCAATGCGTGGAAGAACTATTTTTGGTGATCTAGTACCTTATGATAAATTATGGCGTACAGGTGCCAACGGATATACCTTAATCACTTTTGATACAGATGTTAAGATAGCTGGTCAAGATGTTAAGGCTGGTACATATTCTATCTTCGTAAAGCCCAGTGCTTCTTCATGGGAAGTTTATTTTTATACTGATACTGAAGGTGGTGGTACTCCAAGAGATTGGGATGATAGCAAAGTTGTTGCAAAGACAACTGCTCAAGTATTTTCAATGCCTAAAGAGATGGCAGTCCAAACTTTTACAATTACTATTGACGATTTGACGAGTAACTCGGCAAATATTGGATTCCTTTGGGAAACTCAATATGTAGCAGTAAACTTTGAAGTTCCTTCAGATGCTTCAGTAGAAAAAGACATTGAGAAAGCGTTAGCAGGACCAAGTGCGGGAGATTATTATACTGCTGCGGTATACTATTTTGATAATGATAAAGATATCAATAAAGCTAAAGAATGGATGGATAAAGCGATGTCAATGACTGAAAAACCTGCTTTTTGGCAGTTACGTCAACTATCACTTATTCAAGCCAAGAGCGGAGATAAGAAAGCAGCCATTGCTACCGCCAAGAAATCTATGGTAGCCGCTCAAGAAGCTGGTAATATGAATTATGTAAAACAGAACAAAGATTCTTTAACAGAGTGGGGTGCTAAGTAGATCAATCCCTTTTGAATAAAATAAAAAGCCCGCTACCTGCGGGTTTTTTGTGTTTTAACATCAGAATATAACTAAACTTTTATAGGCGGGTTCTTTAACAACCGATCAAGCCCTTCAAAAATTAAGGCAATTACAATAACTAATGCCGCACCAATAAAATTGAGCCATAGATAACCTAATTTCTCTTCTCCTGAGGAGTAAATGTGAATTAAGTTGTAGTATACGATACATACCAATACTTGAGTTAAAATAGCTGCAAAGAAAACAGCATTGCCTTTTACAAATTTGAAGAAAAATGCTAAGAGAAATATGCCCAGTACATTACCGTAAAATATACTGCCTATAATATTAACCAATTCAATAAGGCTGTCAGATAAATTGGCCACAAAGGCTATTAAAATGGCGATTATGCCCCATAATAGTGTAAATGCCTTTGAAGCAAGAACATAATGGTTTTCAGAAAACGTTCCTTTTTTATTTCGTTTGTACAAGTCTAAGGCAGTTATGGTACCTAAAGCATTTAACTCTGAAGCAGTTGATGACATAGCGGCCGAAAGAATAACAGCTAATAGTAAACCAACAAGCCCCATGGGAAGGTTGTTCAAGATAAAATGAATGAAAACATAATCCTTATCATTGGTTTCGGCATTGGCATCAGCCTGTTTAATAAGTGCTTTTGCAATAACCCTATTGGTACTGTCTTTTTTATTAATATTTATAATTTGTTGTTTGGCTTTGGTTATTGCAGCATATTCTTTTAATTCCAAAGCGGCAGAAAATTGATTTTGTGCTATTTTTTTTTTGGCTTCTAAAGAAATTTGCCCTGCTTGCAATAATTTATAATCTTCTGCATACTCAGAGTTGAGTACAGTATTAGTGGCTGAAGGATTAAAATTGAGGGGAGCAGGATTGTACTGATAAAAAACGAATACCATTACACCGACCAAAAGAATAAAAAACTGCATGGGAATCTTAAAAATACCATTGAAAACGAGCCCTAATTGACTTTCTCTGACTGTTTTTCCTGATAAATAGCGTTGTACTTGACTTTGGTCTGTACCAAAATAAGATAGTGCTAAAAAGAGGCCGCCTGTAATTCCGCTCCAAAAAGTATACCTGCTTTTGGTGTCAAAACTAAAATCGATAATATTCAATTTATCACTGGCACCAGCTATTTTCAAAGCCTTGCTAAATGTAATATCAGAAGGTAGATATCCTAAAATAAAGAAGAATGTAATGAACATACCTATCATAATGATGAACATTTGCTGTTTCTGGGTAGTATTGACAGCTTTAGTGCCCCCAGAAACAGTATAAATGATAACTAACACTCCTATGATTACGATGAGCATTTTTAAATTCCATCCCAAGACGGCCGAGAGTATGATCGCCGGGGCATAAATGGTAATGCCTGCCGCTAAACCGCGTTGTATCAAAAAAAGAATAGCGGATAAGGAGCGTGTTTTTAAGTCAAATCTATTTTCAAGAAATTCATAAGCTGTATATACTTTTAACTTATAGTATATAGGTATGAATACCAAACATATAATTACCATGGCAATAGGTAGTCCAAAATAAAATTGAACAAAGCCCATGCCATCATGAAAAGCTTGACCGGGAGTAGATAAAAAGGTAATTGCACTGGCTTGAGTCGCCATGACCGATAGCCCTATGGTCCACCATTTGCTATCATTTCCACCACGAATGTAATCATCTACATTCTTACTACCTCTAGTTTTCCAAACACCATAACCTACAATAAACAAAAGAGTTCCTACAAGTATAACCCAATCTAGTATTTCCATATTACGTGAAAGATGCCATTAGATATGAAAAAATTAAAAGATATATCACATTGAGTACCAGTACCAGTGTGTATTCTTTCTTCCAAATTAGTTTCTCTTGCATACTTATCTTTTTACGTTATCTGTGTTTTCTACTTTTGCTTTGCCTAGAGATAGCATATTGGCGAAGAGTTTATAGGCTCCGGAAACT
>QIMC01000385.1 GCA_003232185.1 Flammeovirgaceae bacterium
AACAATTGCAGGCCCGGTGGCAAGGTATAGAAGGTTTTTGTAAAGGAGAACCTGGATGTTCTGAAGTTATGGATTTAGCCCGGCTATTCTTTAGCTTGCCGATAACTGATGACTTTAAGGAGAGGTTTATCGAATCTTTTTACAAGGCGGACAATACGTTTCCCCGGTCGCAGAATGATGCGGAACTAGCGGTATTAGCGGGAGCTACATTGAATTATGTTGCTGAAAATGATATTAATAAATTAAGAACTTTCACTTTACTTGCTTTAAAGTCGGGATCATTTGGACAAAAAGCGATAGTCCCGGCAATATTGACAACTGCGAATGATTTGTTTTATACAGATGCAATATCTATAAGAAATATTGACCCTCCTACTGAAATCTCTATTAGTGGTCCTTCAACTAAGAGTCTTAGAGAAAGCTTAAAGACCATCGAAGAGTCGAATAATTGGCAACCCCCCAATGAGATTGCTAAACAACTATCTGCTTTCCTCGCAGGGTTAAGCAAAACGTTTAATCGAATAAATAGCTCAATGGATAAATCTATTTCTGCACAGAAAGTCTATAGAGAAGATTCGCAGGTTTTATGGTGGCTAACAGGTGAATATAGTAAAGATAGGGGAATGCCTTTTACTGAACTTAAAGTTGCAGAAGCGCCTATTGTGATTGGCAAAGAACTAGCTGACTTAGTAGAAATTCTGCCAGGACCATACTCAGCAAAAGCTGTTATAAACAAGCTACTCAATATCTATCCTGAGGGTAACAAAGAAGTGGTCTTGTCAACTGCAATTAATCAAACTGATAAGGAATGGCGAAACAAAACATGCAAACAATATGATTCCGAAAAAACAAGAGAGACCACTCCGCTTTTATCTGCCATTTCTGAGTCGCTTCGAGTTGAAAAAGCTGAGGAATGGCTACCTGCCTTCAAAAAGCTTACAAAGATAACAGCAAAAAGTACAAAATTAAGTTCCGTAGAACTTTCATACCAAGTTTATTTAGAATGTTTACTGCTGAAGGCATATCCTGATTGAGAGGGCAAGAAGCATGTCTGACGAAATAAATAAAGATGAAACCATGCAAGAAGACATTGACATTCCTGTGAATGGAGAAGAGTCATCTCACGATGTTGAGAAGGAAGAGAACAAGAAAGACCATTTATCAGAGAGTGTCATGGAATTGCCTCATGGTGATGCCTTAGATATGCATAAGACCTATGAAATTACCGCTTCCCAAAAGACAAAACTTATAGTTATTGCTGGCTCTGTATCAAGTGGTAAAACAACAATGATAACCAGCATTTATCATCTTTTGCAACGTGGTGCTTTTGCAGGATATATATTTGCAGGCTCCAAAACGCTAGTAGGTTTCGAACGCAGATGTCATTCCGCAAGAATTTCTTCAGAAAATACGACTCCACAAACTAGCAGAACACGTCGGGGACTATCTAACTCTATACTTCACTTGCGGTTGCGTGACAACAAGTGCCAAAAAAGATCACAGGATTTGCTTATAACAGACTTTTCAGGTGAAGATTATGATGCGGTTAATGCCAATGTCCAATTAGCTCAGTCAGAATTTGGCTTCATCATTAAAAGAGCAGATGCTTTTACTTTGTTAGTTGATGGGGATGCCATTTCACTAGAGAAGAGTTGGCATAGTACCAAGCAACAATGTATTATATTTCTTAAAACATTGAGAGATGCCGGCTTGCTTGGCTTTAGTTCAAAAGTTGATGTGCTTATAAGTAAATATGACATTGTTAAAGAAAGAGCTGCTAGCGATTCGACCATATCTGGCTTTATTGACAGTCTTAAAAAAGAGGTCGAATCTGAATTTAGCAAACCTTTTGGCATGATTAGGATATTTGAAATTGCAGCTAGGCCAGATAAAGAAACAGAAGAGATGGGTTTAGGATACGGGGTAGACAAACTGATACAATATTGGCTGCAACCCGAGTCAACTCGATTGCCTGACAATCGTCTAGAAATCAAACCGGACGAGCTTTCTGAATTTGATCTTTTTTCCATCCATACATTAGGACATGAAAATGGACAATAGCACTCTTTTTATTATGGGATTGCCTGGAGCAGGAAAAACAACGTTTTTGGCTGCCCTCTGGCACGTTTTAAATAATAGCCAAAATGTTTCTATAAAAAGTAATAAGCTTATTGGCGACCAATCTTACCTTGCTGATATTAGCAAAAAATGGGTTGACGCAAATGCACTGGATAGAACCAAAAGATCTGCAGAACAACGTAACCTCGAACTACTTCTAAGTGACAGCAAAGGTAGGCAGATCACACTAAACTTCCCTGATTTATCTGGAGAGTCGTTTCAGAATCAATGGGAATCTCGGGAAATCTATACGGAACATGCCGATATTGCCAAGAAAGCAATGGGGGCCTTCCTTTTTATACATCCAGAAAAGATTGTTGAAGAACATCTTATTTCTAGCCTTCCGCCATCTATTATGGCTGGAGAATCGGCGAATTCAGGCACTGATAATGGAACAAGCAGTTGGACCCATAAAGATGCTCCACTTCAAGTTCAAATCGTAGAATTACTGCAATTTTTAGCTCACATAAGAAATGAGGTTCCGCTAAACTTGGGTATCATTATTTCCGCGTGGGATCTAGTTGTTAAAAATAAAGGAACTAAGAAAAATCCTGAAAAATGGCTATGTAATAGGAGTCCTTTATTATGGCAGTTTCTCAAGGCAAACCACGAGATATTTAATGTGGTGTATTATGGCATAAGTGCCCAAGGTGGTGGACTTAGTGATGCTGATAAGTTAAGACGTATCGCTGACCCTTGTAAAAAGATTTTAGTTGTAGATCAACTAGGCACTGAATCAAATGATATTACTTTACCAATTAGTTGGATTTTAGATAACAATGCATAAAAACATAATAATTGATCAAACTTTACATGGGTATTCTCAGGGACACCATTTGCTTGCCACGTCTACGCAAATATCCAAGAAATCTCAAAGAACCATGTTGTTACTCAGTGACCTTTCTGGCCCTGAGATGCATTCTGGGTTTTCTGAATACTTAACAGGTTATCCATTAGAGGATGAGGAATATTACGCTTTTGCTAAAACATGGTATGCCCCTGAGAATGAACGGCCAGGATGTGTATGGACGCATACATTTCTAATAAAATTTGAGGATCTCAAAAAAATTGCCCATGTGAACCTTCTTTTGCGTTACTTTAAAAGACCTCAACAAGATTTTGATAAAGATGATTACGAAAATCCTATTGAGCCATATTCTGGTATTACTAACTTTAATTATGACAATAGCAATAAAACTACAGCGAATGAGTTGGGAAATTTAATCTACTCTATTTACAATGATAGCAAACCTATCATTTTGCCCTCTGAATCAACCAATGAATATCAGGAGCTGATTTTGCTGATTTGGCAAAATCAGTGGTCAAGACTTCGGAAAGGTTTTTCTTTCTGTACAGGGTCCCTTGCGAATAGAAAGCTACATGATAAGCCTCTTGACGTTCAAATAGTCCCCTACTCTTTGTCTAAGAGCATCGGTAGATCCAATAGAGACTTGATCATCTTCGATGACAGTCAGATGAAGCCTTCACTATCACAATATCCTGAGTGGGTATCTCTTGTGGCAGACGAAATTCTATATCAGTCAAACGGGAAGTTAAAAGAGTTCTTGGAAGACTTCGGAACTGCTTTCGAAGGACGAGAGCACCTTAGCAAGCTTGTTCAATTGTACATAGAAACTGGCGCAAGAAAACGCATAAAAACAATTGATAAGTATTTAACTGCCACGAGGACTGTTTTCGGAAGGAATGAAAGCAAGATTGTCATACAGAACATTTTGGAGCAATTGCTCAATTCTTTCCCCAATAAATGGTTTATGTACACGGATTTTTCATCATTTCTTCAAGACTTATCTACGACGAAAGGTCTTAGTAGGGTTCCTTGTAACAGGACGCAATTAAAAGCTCAATTGGAAGTGTTATGGGAGTCTAACAACAACAAAGCAAAAGATCTTTTCAAAGATTTGATTGCAAAGGATCTAAATCAGTTTGGTGAATTGCTTTTGAAAAAATATTCACAGCTAATTCACCCGGAACAGTTACCTGTCTTTACGGATATGGAATTGGGAGCGTGTAATGTCTTAGTGGGCTTAAATCCTAAATTTGCCTTATGCTCCGAGATATGGCAACAACCGAAAGATTTTCAATGTGAAATCATAGATTGCGTTGATAGAGAATCTCTTAATGATGCTTTGTCACAAAGAATCATCGAGACTATCCTGGAGAACAGCTCCGAGGTTCTATATAAGCAAGTTTTCGGCGTTTTCGGCAATATCTCAATAAAAGTATTCTTGGATTGGTGCAGAAAAACGAGTAAGCAACATAGGAACAAAATAGAGGCTTGGATGAAAATATGCCGATGCAGCCCAAAAACATGCATAAAGTGGACTTCATCAGTTGAAGCATTAGATATAGATCTATTAGTTTCGATTGTTTCGATTCTTGACCCATATTCAGAAGCGGTTTGTCAATATGGGATAAAGCCATGGTTTAAATTATTTGAACATTTTAATAAAAAAGGACTTGGCTCACGTTCTCAGCTAGTATTAGCTCAATTCTTCTTGCCTCTAATTTTGATGAGCGATGAGTCTGTTAAACAGGATTTTGTCGAATTCTCCTTTTCCCCAGTTCATGACGCGTTGGCTCGAAACAAATTCAGTTATGAACAGTGGATCAAACTGGAACCGCTGTTGCCGTCAGTCTCATGGTATAATTCTTGGGATAAATGCAAGAGGCTGAGAAAGGCTATGAAGAAAAAGGGATATTATGTGCAGTCATAGACTATCCCTCCTTCTAAAGGGATAGTCTATCATACCGTTACTATCAATTATAATTGTCGTTAACCCGAATTATAATTGTCATTCATCAGGCTTCCGCTCAATAAAATCAATATCCAGTATTCTCCTAATCGGCGTGGGGTTGGGGTCCGTGGGGTTGGGGCGGACCAAGCTAAGTGTTTGGTGTTTAATAAGAAAGGCCCAAAAAAAGGGTTGATTTTAACCTTAGAGGCACCTTTTTGAAGATAAAAAGGGCTTTCTAAGAATACCTTCTTGCATATTCCGGGCAACTTCTCAAAATCGGGGGACGCAATACTGATTTCTTGACCCAGATGGGTAAAAAAGCTAAAATTCATCCGCACGTGGAAGGGATGGTAAAGCTAAAAGGGAACTTAATCCCGAAGTCGCGCGTGTTGCTTTTTTCAATGTAGGTTTTAAAGATGATGTTGTTAAGACAAATACTATTCAGATATTGAAACAGTATGGCATTGAAGATGTGAAGAGTATATAAGGTACGGTTATGGTGAAAAAATTTGATCCACGAAAATATATGAAAATGGCGATTGAAGTAATGAAGAAGTCTATTCATGAGCCGCGCCAGGATAAAACAAGCCCTATGGTGGGAGCGGTGCTTGTTATGCCGGACGGTTCTGTGCATACTGCGTTTAGAGGAGAGTTGCGTTGTGGTGACCATGCGGAATTTACATTACTTGAGAGAAAACATCGTAAGACAGATTTAACCGGCTCTATTTTGTTTGCTACCTTGGAACCGTGCGCTCCCGGTTCCCGAAGACATCCTAAACTTGCTTGCGCAGAACGTATCGTTTTAGCGCGTATTAAAGAAGTATGGATAGGGTTGGAAGATCCCGATCCGACTGTTGACCGTAAAGGAATAAAATATTTGCAGGATAATGGTATTATCGTGCATATGTTTGACCGGAATTCACAACTCATTATTGAAAAAGAAAATTGCGATTTTTTGACTCAGGCCAAAGAACGCGCTACGGACATCAAAGGTAAAAAGCCGACTGTTTTGACGATTCTTGAAAAAGCGAATAAAAAGGCGGATTTATCGGAACTTTCTCAAGAGGCGCTTGCCCTCTATAAAGAAAAAATAGGTTTTGATGGGAAAATAACATCAACATCTTTTATCAATAAGTTGTATCGAAAAGGT
>QIMC01000055.1 GCA_003232185.1 Flammeovirgaceae bacterium
ACCAAGGCCAAGATGTGCCATTGCAAAATCAGGCTTAAGCCTTATTGCCTGCTTAAAAGCTTCAATTGCCTCTCTATAAATACCCAATCTTACATAAGTATTTCCAAGCCTGACATAGGCATTTACATAATCAGGCTTAATCTTGACAGCTTTTTTAAATGCATCCACAGCCTCTGAATATCTGTCAAGACTACTATATACAACCCCAAGATTGTAATGTGCCTCTGCATAATCAGGTTTAAGCCTTATAGCCTGCTTAAATCTATCAACAGCCTCTAAGTATATGCCAAGCTTGACATAGGCAATTCCAAGATCATTATGTGCCTTTGTATAATCAGGCTTAAGCCTTATTGCCTGCTTAAAAGCATCAACAGCCTCTGAATATCTACCAAGTTTAGCATAAGCGATCCCAAGCCTATAATGCTCCTCTGCATTATAGGGTTCGAGCCTTACCATTTGCTTATAGACTTCCATTTCCTCTTTAGGCATTTGCAAACACCAGTACATAAGACCAAGGGCTTCGTATGCCTCTGCATAATCAGGTTTAAGCCTTATTGCTTGTTTGAACGCATCAACAGCTTTTGCGAATAATTTCCTTGCTTTTTCTGGCATACTTGCAAAATCTTTCATATCTTTCAGCATATCTTTTCCCATGCCCATATAGACACGAGCAAGACCATCGTATGCCTCTGCATAATCAGGTTTAAACCTTATTGCCTGCTTGTATGCTTCTATAGCTTCGGAGTATTTGCCAAGACTTTTATAAGCAAGTCCAAGTCCGACGTAATTCAAGACATCATCTTGTTTAAACCTAATAGCTTGTTTGAAAGCCTCTATAGCTTTTGAGTATCTACCCGATTCCCAGTAAATATAGCCGAGGGCCTTGTGAACATCTGCTTCATCTGGCTTAATCTTGATACCTTGCTCCAATGCATTAATAGCTTTCTCTCGCATTCTCTTGCCAGTTTCTTTGTCATCATTATTAAAAATCAGTCCCCCATAATAAGTACCAAGATAAAACCAATACTCCGCTGTTTTTTTGTAGTCTTCTATTCCAGAATCTTTTAATGCAGTAACTTTTTTACCAATCTTGTTTTTTATCAAATTCACTGGCATTGCAAAGTTAAGGTTCTGTGCTTCTTTAATAAGAAATGTTGCAATACCAATAACTTCTCCATTCTTATTAAATACAGGACCGCCGCTGCTGCCTGGTGAAATTGGAGCAGTAATCTGGAGCACTTTCCTTTCAGGTGTAATCTCTCTTATTCCACTTAATATCCCATCAGAGATGGTATTTTCAAGTCCCTGCGGACTGCTTATTACATAGACTGCTTCTCCGATAGTTGCTTTTTGAATATCCCCAAGCTTTACTATCGGAAGATTTACCCCTTTCACTTTGAGAATAACAAGGTCGTTTTCTTTGTCTGTGTGAAGCAAGCCTTCAACCTCTAAAACTTTATCACCTATCTTTACTTTAATATTTTTTGCATTGCTTATAACATGATAGTTTGTTACTATTGCTCCGTCTGCTCTTACAATAAATCCACTTCCCTGACTTATCGCCTTACCTTTTCCGTTGTAAGTTACTACCACAACAACGGCCCTTTTGTTTTCCCTGAAAATCTTGTTAGCATCGGCAAGGGAGATGGCAGGGGAAAGGATTGCAACAATTATCAGGGCAATAAAAAGGTACTTTTTTGTAAAAACTTCTTTCAGCATTTTCACCTCTTTTTTTGTTTAAAAGGTGCATAATCCTCTTCAAGCACTATCAATTATGCGACCTCGGGTCGCAAATAACGTTTCGGGTAAGTTGGCCCGTTTTTTGGCGTCAACTTGACCCACTCGTTAATATCTTTCTATCGATTTGTCTTAAATTACCTGATATATGTTCGCGTGAAGCAAAATAATATGTATTGAGCGTATCCATCATCCTTTCTTTGTATGTATTTTTACCCACAGCATTTTTATCAAACCCCGATTTAAATCTAAGAGAATAGTAATAATGTTTGTCCATATAAAGCTCTGCTCGTCCGTGTAATTTCTGTCTTATGGCACTTCTCACCGCATCACCTATTGACATTAGTTGTGCAAATGGAATCCCTAAGCTATTCAGCGATATATGATTCTTTGAGTCTGAAATATGAAGAAGAGAATCATCATAATATTCATTACTGCCTTGAGTTAGAACCGCGTAAATACTTAAGTTTAAGACATCTTCATAAATAGACTGTATTTTTTCTACGAGGCGAATAAAAATCTCTGGCTCATATGTAACTGAACTTTTATTGTACCCAACAAACCAATTGCTCTTGATGAGCAGGCTATCAGCAAACGAAATGAAAGAAATTTCAGGGTATTGTTCCGACAACGCATCAATTCTCCCTCTTAACAAGACGAGTTTTTCTCTTGAAATAGTACCATTTTTTAATGCATCCTTAACACCTATTGCATCAATTAGTCCAAATACGGAATAGGACCTAATGTGAATATTTTCTATCCATGAACTTTTTACAAAAATACGAGGCTTTTCTTCGCATATACAACTACCAACACATGCAATGAACTGTTCTTTTGGGAGAGATATTGCAACTTCGTGAAATCTATCGAAAATATTAGGGTACCAAGATAATTCTACAGAATTTTCATTGACCTTCCTCGCACCAACATAGCTGACGCAGCCGATGTTTTCATGTTCACCACCATCGAACAGTGTTAATAATGAGTTTTCGTATTCTTCGATGAATACCTCGTCCATTACGTATAAATCACAATTCAGAGGGATATCTTCAAATTCATAATTGTCAAAATGCTCATGCTCAAACAATTTATAGGTATCTCCTTTGTATAGTAACGTTTTTCATAAACGGCCAAGTGGCACACAACATCCGAGCGGTCCAAGTAAGCGATAGCGAACAACTTGTCATTTGTTAGACTGAAATCTTTTCTAATTCCTTGAATGCCCAGCTATCACACTCTTGCTCAGACCAATTTTCATTTCTGGCATGTGCTATTTCATGTAATAAAAGATGAGTCAGGAATACTGAAGGATTTTTCAGAGCATTAATCTCTTCACAATAACTGCGACATTCCATTGCGCAAATAACTGAACTTTGCATCTCCGGTGTTATTTCTTTGGCTAATAGAATTTTGTATTTTCCAGTTTCACGATTTTTAAGGCACTTACCAGTGCGGAATGGATTATTTTCCTTTATCCTTCTTTTCTCACACCATTCTTGAATATTGGAAACTGCCTCTATATCTTCAAGAAGAGAATCAAATTTACGAGCTACTTCTGTTAACCTTACTAAATGTTCATTTGTAATTATTGTCTCCATACCCCTTTATTACCCCACAAACTATCAGATAGCTTTACCATATATTAGCAGTATATGATTCTATAAGAAGAGTTTCTTATTGCTTTTGCCTTGGCTTTTGTGCTTATCCTCTCTATCTTAAGCTTGTTATATCCAGCATTAAGAAAAGGAACACACCCCTGCACCCCTCTTGATAGAGGGGAAAATGCTTGACCTCCTCGGCCTCAGCAGGAGGAACGGAACATGGAAGGACAAGGTTTTCGGCATCAAATCTTCACTCGTTTACTTGCAATGACATTCGGGGGACATCCTACATCCCCAATTGGGACCACGCTTGCCGGGTGGTGTGGAGAGCTGGAGAGCCTCCGCTACAAATGCCTCAAGGACTGGTTGGTCAACTTCAAGAACTTCTTCTCCAAATGTTTCTATATGGAATTTTATTGCGGACTTTACATCCGCAAGAGCTTCTTCATAGGTACCTCCCTGACCAACCACTACACCCTTAAGACCTAAAGGATAAGCAACATATCCGTCAGGGTGTTTTTCTACTATTATTTTATATTGCTTTATCATGGTTCCTCCATTTGCCAATTTACTGACATTTATATTTTAACATAAGACATGTTTTATTCCGTTTAAGATAACGCAAAGTTGAGTGACGAGTACCATGAAACGCAATAACTTGCTGAAAACTGATTTGCATTCCTGAAATCATTACAAGTAAAAAAAGTCTCCGCTGGTACTCGTTCAATCTCCAACGCATTGTTATGTGCTCTTATATTTAACTCTTACCAGTTGAGCCTTCGATTTATTTGAATGATTCACTCCACAATAAAATCGACCAGTTTTCATCCAGTCTTCTAATTGTTTTGTCTGTTCTATAGTTCCACTCCACTTCTCTCCAGGTTGCAACACATATGGCAATGGTTTAGCAAAGCCGGGTGTTGGCACAAAAAAGTTAATGTCGGGTTTTCTGCGGAATAGCCATCTCCATAATGACGTATGGCATACGCCAACTAAGTGTGTTAAAGTTGTTTTCTTGTCACCTGTATTTGAAACATCAATATGTATATATTTAGTGTCTGTTGGTTTGGGAATCTCATCATATAAAAGCTGCATATCGGGAACAGCGTTTAATCGTAATGCTGTTCCCGATTTAATCCACTTGTATACATCCCAAATTAAGATCAGTGATGCAACTATTGCGCCCCACCAAGCCGCGGCATCAGTTGAACTCATCTCTTAATCATCCCCAATAATTTTCCATCCAGAGCCGTAAGGATTATTAGGACTATCTGGAGCGTAACGACTGCCTACCCCATATGGATTGTTTATGCTATCCGGTGAATACTTACTGCCATATCGACCATAGGGATTTGATACTGAATCAGGATCGTAGGGATTGCTACTTAACTTACCTCTGTAATTTCCTTGACTATCGTAAAGCTTAGGGGTATCAGCAGCATAAGGATTATTAGCGGACTTAGAACTATATGGACTCCCATATTGCCCATATGGATTTGTGACACTATTAGAGTTGTATCGACTGCCAGCCCCATACGGATTACTTGTTGAATTAGGATCGTAAGGATTTGAACTCAAGTTATCAAGGTAATCTCCTGCAAGTACAGGCACAATCAGAAGAAGCACAATTGTCATTGAAAGCATTAATGTTTTCATGGCTTACCTCCTTTTTAGGTTTGCTGTGATATTAGTTTTTTGTTCTCACATAACATTAAATTATGCGAATTTCCGGTTCCTCTGTTTAATTGTTAAAGTATAGCATATCTGGAAAAACTCTCAAGATAAAAGTCATATAAAACCAATAGTTGCTTACTCGCAGAACCTCTCATTCTTTAAAAATCCCTCTCCCCTTTTCCAAAGAGGGGGAATTATTGTAAATCTCGAATCAAG
>QIMC01000042.1 GCA_003232185.1 Flammeovirgaceae bacterium
TGGCTAGAGATTCTCCTTCTTTTACCATTTCCTGGAAATTTGTGGAAATCACTTCGGCACTAACATTGTCATCAACGCTATCACAAATGTCTTTGTAATGAGCCCGAACCCGTTCATCTCCGGTAATGCCTTCTTTGGCCATCAGTGAAGGGTTTGTAGTTACACCATCAAGTACTCCCAAGTCCTGGGTCTCTCTGATATCTTGTAGATTAGCTGTATCAATAAAAAATTTCATGTTGATAGGTTTGCAGTGAAACGATTGGCAATATACTAGTTTAATAAAGCAGTACTGGTAAAATTGGGTACAAAAAAAGGCAAATCGAATATCGCACCGCTACAACTACCTACCCTTGCTTCCTTCCGGATCTGGGGGATTCGATAGGAGCTGGTCGTATCGATCTGCCACCACAAAGTTAATAATAAAAAATGCAAAGCAGAGCCCTTAAACCCGGATTATACATTAGATTTTTAATGGAATCCTTAACTTACTATAAACTAGATCCTTGTTCAATTATTCCTGATCACTACAGCAACACCAGGCTAGTCAGGACGGGTGGTAGGAACCAGTCCTTTCAGGTATAAATTGAACTCCAGAGGACTGGAGGTTTCAAAACCATCCACAATAAGGTTAACTTAATACCTCGCATGCTCTGCGTCGAGGTAGTTTATTGTTCAAGTCAGCTGAATGTAAAAAATTAAGGTAGCGTCGTTTATGATAATTCTGGTTAAGTACTCATTTTAGCAACCCTGAGTGACTACCTGATCATAGATGTAAATGATAAATTACTACCATAGATTTAGTTGAACTACTTGAAGAGCCCCGAATTTGAAACCATTACCGACCAACTTATCACTAAAAATTTATAATCCATAACCAGATGGCGTTTGTCAATGTGGGAAAAATTGCGATTTTTGTAATTGAAACATAAACAATTAATCAATGGGAAAAGGAGATAGAAAAACGAGAAGAGGTAAGATTACCAAAGGGACTTTTGGTGTTAGTCGTAGAAAACGGTCAGTCAGCCCTCAATTGACCGGTAAACAAGCACAAAAGGCTGCAGGAAGCGCAGCCGCAGAGAAGGTTCAGCACTCGCGGAGTGCTAAAAGCACTAAAACTGCACGTAAAACCACGGTAGCTGAGGTGAAAGATAAAGTGGTCGCAGCAGAGGAGGCTGTGGTAGAATCCAAAGAAGTGGTAAAACAGAGGGAGGAGCAACTAAAGGATAAAGTAGTCGGGGAGGTAAAGGACGAAAAGAAAAAAGATGAGGATGAACCTAAGTCCACTGCAGAAAAGTCAAGTGATAAAAAAGCAGGTGAAGCGGTAACCGATAAGAAAGAAGACAAACCAAAGGCCACCAGGAAGCCTGCTGTTAAAAAAAGAGCAGCCACTTCAGCTAAGTCTGTTACAGCTGCCAAGTCAACTTCAAAAACTACTAAAGTCGCCCCTAAGAGCACCACAAAAACCAAAGCAAAGCCCAAGACGGATGATAAAAAAAGTAAAGAATAGTTTCATTTTCTTTAACTGACCTTCTATCTTTATACCCTTAGATGAATTCAACATCGTACATAACAATTTGGTGGCACTTCAGAAACTTAAGTTACTGAACAGCTACTCTATTGTAAAATATATCAATGAACCCGCTGTTTAGCGGGTTTTTTTATGTGACCTAATTTTGATTCATTGAAAAAGTATCAACTAAATACCAATTATCGCAGGCGTCTGGCAGACACGCACACCCCAGTAAGTATATTCCTGAAATTGCGCGATAAATTTGCTAACAGCATGCTGCTGGAGAGTTCTGATTACCACGGAAGTGATAACAGTGTCTCTTATATTTGTTGTCAACCTATAGCAAGTATTGAAGTTGCCAATGGAACCATCAAATTGCATTACCCAGATGGAACATCCAATCAAAAAGCGGCTACCAGGGAGTCTGTTATCCCAACCTTAATTGAATTCGCCCAATCATTTGAATTAGAAACAACCAATCACAAATTCGCCAGCAATGGCTTGTTTGGATATCTTGGTTATGATGCGGTACAATATTTTGAAGATGTATCACTTCAGAATGACAACACGGACTTTGCCATACCTGAAATAATTTACCGGGTATATCGCTATGTGATCGCAATTGATCATTTCAAAAATGAGATGCACCTATTTGAGCACCGCTGGGATATGGAGCAACCCAGTGGACTGGATGAACTGGTCACCCTGATAGCCAATAAAATCTATCCGGATTATCACTTTAAACCTGTTGGAGATGAAATTTCCAACTATAGTGATCAGGAGTTTCTTGATATTTTATCAAAGGGTAAAGAGCATTGCTTGAGGGGAGATGTATTTCAGATTGTTTTGTCCAGAAGATTCAGCACCAAATATCTTGGAGATGATTTTAATGTTTATCGGAGCCTGCGGTCGATTAATCCTTCGCCTTATTTATTCTATTTTGACTATGGTAGTTTTCGGATTTTCGGATCTTCCCCAGAGGCACAGATTGTAATTAAGCACCGAAAAGCAGTGATTCATCCCATAGCGGGTACCTTTGCCCGTACCGGGAATGACCAAATGGATTCAGTGCTTGCCAAGAAACTATTTGCAGACACCAAAGAGAACGCTGAGCATGTAATGCTGGTGGACCTGGCCCGCAATGATTTAAGTAGAAATAGCAATCATGTCAAAGTAGATACATTTAAAGAGGTTCAGTATTTCTCCCATGTGATTCACCTGGTCTCGAAAGTAAGTGGAGAATTGACCAAGAATATTTCTCCTATAAAAGTGGTTGCAGACACATTTCCTGCCGGGACCCTGTCTGGGGCGCCGAAACACATGGCAATGACATTGATAGATAAGTACGAAAATGTGTCTCGTGGCTACTACGGAGGAGCCATCGGCTTTATGGGTTTCAACGGTGATTTTAATCACGCCATCATGATCCGGTCGTTTTTAAGTAAGAATGGATACTTGTACTACCAGGCGGGAGCCGGTGTAGTCTCAAAATCTGTGATCGAAAGTGAATTGCAGGAAGTAAATAATAAGTTGGCAGCTCTAAGACAGGCCATGGACCTGGCTTCAGAAATTTAGCAGAAGAGATGAAAATATTAGTACTGGACAATTATGACTCATTTACCTATAACCTGGTACACATACTGCGTGAACTGGGATATTCATCACAGCTGGATGTGTTCCGCAACGACAAAATTTCCTTGGATGATGTAGATCAATACCATAAAATATTGTTATCACCGGGTCCGGGAATTCCCTCAGAAGCTGGCATTATGCTTGACCTAATCAAACGATATGGAGCCACTAAAAGTATATTGGGTATTTGCCTGGGTCATCAGGGAATAGCAGAAATTTATGGTGCCTCTTTATATAATATGAAAGAAGTGCTTCACGGTATTGCTTCTGACATTTCAATCCTGGATGAGGATGAGGTGGTTTTCAGGGGGGTACCAAAAAATTTATCGGTCGGTCGGTATCACAGTTGGGCAGTCATTCCGGATACCATCAACGGAGCATTAAAAATTACTGCTTGTGATCAGGAAAAAGAGATTATGGCCATTAGACACCAGCAATATGACCTGGTGGGTTTGCAGTTTCACCCTGAATCAGTACTGACTCCCAATGGAAAACAAATGATCAGGAATTGGGTTGAAAATTAGAGAAAATGAAAGAAATCCTTAAGCATCTTACTTCATATCAGTCTTTAGACCGTGACCTTGCTAAAGTGGTGCTGATCAACCTGGCCAAAGGTGAATATAATCATAGCCAGATTGCCGCGTTCCTCACAGTGTTCACAATGCGTTCGGTAACAGTAGAAGAGCTGACTGGATTTAAAGACGCCATGCTGGAGCTTTGCATACAGTTGCCTTTGGAAGGTTATGATGTAATGGATCTTTGTGGTACCGGTGGAGACAGTAAAGATTCATTCAACATATCAACATTGTCTTCCTTCGTGGTAGCCGGAGCGGGACAGCATGTAGCCAAACATGGAAACTATGGAGTTTCATCTATATGTGGCTCCTCCAACCTGATGACCTACTTTGGCTATGAGTTTACCAATGAAAGGAGCCAGCTTTTGCGAGAGCTGGACAATGCCGGGATCTGCTTTTTACATGCACCCTTGTTTCATCCTGCTATGAAAAATGTGGCACCCATTCGTAAAGAATTAGGAGTGAAGACTTTTTTCAACATGTTGGGCCCAATGGTGAATCCCAGTCAGCCCAAGAAACAGCTGGTAGGAGTTTATAGCCTTGAATTGGCTCGGATATATGCCTATTTATATCAGCAGACAGATAAAATATATAGTATAGTACATTCACTTGATGGGTACGATGAAGTGAGCCTGACAGGCCCGTTTAAGTGGATTACCAATCATCAGGACACGTTGATTGATCCTTTGGACTGGGATTTAAGGACTTGTAAACCAGAAGACCTGTTAGGAGGAGCAACAGTGAAGGAAGCTGCAGAAATTTTTTGGAGGGTATTAAATGGTGATGGCACCTTGGCACAAAACGAGGCAGTGATAGCTAATGCTGGGCTGGCATTGCATTGTGCACGCCATGAGTTAAGTCGTGTTGAAGCTTTTGAAAAAGCCAGGGAGTCATTAATGCAGGGAAAAGCACTTGATAGCTTTAAAAAGTTAATAGGAGATAAGATTACAAAAGTTACGTGAAATGCATATTCTGGATGAGATAATAAAGCATAAGCATCGGGAAGTTCGGGAAAGTAAAGACTTGTTTCCTATAAACTTGCTCAAACAGAGTATATATTTTGAAACCCCATCTGTGTCAATGAAGCAGTATATAACACGGGAAGATCGATGGGGGATCATAGCAGAATTTAAGCGGAAATCTCCCAGTAAAGGATTGATAAATGAACATGCCTCTGTAGAGCGGGTTTCAATTGGCTATATGCAAGCCGGAGCATCAGCGCTATCAGTTTTAACCGACAAAAAGTTTTTTGGAGGTACCAATGAAGATCTGATCGATGCTAGGAAATTCAACTTTTGCCCCATTCTTAGAAAGGATTTTATAATAGACGAATATCAGATTCTGGAGGCGAAGTCTATCGGGGCTGATGTAATTTTGTTGATTGCTGCAGCTTTAGAGCAGAATGCCACCAAATCCCTGGCAGCCTTTGCCCAATCACTGGGTTTGGAAGTATTATTGGAAGTACACAACCTGCCAGAGTTGGA
>QIMC01000268.1 GCA_003232185.1 Flammeovirgaceae bacterium
GAAGCTCTCTCTACATAACTCTTCGGGTCAGTATCCAATCCATAAAGTTGGGCCAGAGCAAACTTCATTTCAGGGTCAACACCAGTGGCTAAAACCGAATTTTCAAAATTCGCTCCTGAGCTCAACCACCACTCAATCAATTTCACTTCATTGTAACTTAAAGGTGTTTTTCCTCCAGGAGGCATAAATTTCTTGCTATCAGGCCTTAAAGTTATGCGTTTAAATATTTCACTTTCACGGGCATTTCCGGCAAGAATTACTTCACCATTATCTCCTCCGTTTAAGATTGATTCCTGGTCTTCAAGATTCAGGTCACCTTTCATCTTGCTGGAATTATGACATTCCAAGCAACGACTCTCCAATAAAGGGGTGATAATATGCTCAAACACCTTTACCGAATCTGGATCACTTGCAAGAATTACTGTTTGTTTCTGGATCCCTCCCAATAATTGACTAACGGGTTCGGGAGCATATTCTAAAAGATAATTGGATCCATGGGTAAGATTGCCTCCAAAATGGCCGGTAATGGTAATAAGCAGCACCATTAGCAACAAAGATCCCTGGTATAACTGGGAAGACACCTTAAACTTTTCAATTTTAATCAGCCAGGCCAGTATTGATACCACAGCAACTCCTATCCCGCCCCATCGGTGCCAAAACAAAGTGCCCTCGTCATACCCGCCCTCACTAGCCAACAGCCAACCCAGACCCGCTGCCAATACCGCTGATATAGCACCAGTCAGTAACATTATGGAAATGGCATTATTTAAATTGACCCCTCTTTTTCTGGCGATTATCTCAGATATGCCACCCAAAAGTAAAAACCCAATGGGTAAATGAACCACCAAAGGGTGAAACCTGCCTAAAAATCCTGCTAACTGAAAATCTAAAAATGTCATATACGCTCTAATTTAATTGGATAAGTCTGGTCTGCATTCCATTGACAAACATATATATTTGCATCTTCATCGATACATACGTCATCACCGATCCGGCAGTTAGCCAGGCAGATTGTTTTACAAACGTTCTTCTTTTCGTTCGCATGATCTTAAGTTAAAATGTCTTTTACTACTTCACCATGTACGTCAGTTAATCTAAACCGTCGTCCTTGATATTTATGAGTGAATCGCAAATGGTCTATTCCCATAAGGTGCAAAATAGTAGCCTGTAGATCATGGACATGTACCGGGTTTTTTACAATGTTGTAACTAAAATCATCGGTTTCACCATATGTTATGCCTTTCTTCACTCCTGCCCCTGCCATCCAGATGCTAAAACATCTGGGATGGTGGTCCCGGCCATAGTCTTCAGGTGTCAGCTTGCCTTGGGAATAGCATCCTCTGCCAAACTCGCCTCCCCAAACTACTAAGGTATCGTCCAGTAGTCCCCGCTGCTTAAGATCCTGGATCAGAGCGGCAGAAGCCTGATCTGTATCTTTTGAAAGTTTTTTAATTAGCCGTGGTAGTCCACCGTGCATATCCCAGCCCTGGTGGTACAACTGAATAAAACGAACATCATTTTCAGCGAGTTTTCGAGCAAGCAAACAGTTGTAGGCAAATGTACCCGGTTGACGGGCATCTTGACCATAGAGGTCAAAGATATAATCTGGTTCATTTGAAATGTCTAAAGTCTCAGGAACTGCAACCTGCATACGATAAGCCATTTCGTATTGAGCTATACGCGATTGTATTTCGTCATCCTGGGTATGGTGGTATTGGCTTTCATTCAGCTCAGCTAATTGATCTAACATTCTTCTTCTACTTTGCCGATCCATGCCCGGCGGGTTGTTTAAATACA
This sequence comes from Flammeovirgaceae bacterium, assembly GCA_003232185.1. Lineage (GTDB taxonomy): Bacteria > Bacteroidota > Bacteroidia > Cytophagales > Cyclobacteriaceae > SZUA-3. Next base: position 1,798 of record QIMC01000268.1, read on the forward strand.
ACACCGGATCATGCCCGGATCTAAACATAACCCCTTGATTCTTACTTGGCAAAAAGCCATTGCCCCAAAGTTTAGCATAAAGTGGCTGCCCGCCATCCTGACCACGGGACAGTAACACCACAAAGCTGGGTAAGTTTTGGTTTTCACTACCCAAACCATAACTGGCCCAAGCGCCTATACTGGGCCTTCCTGCCTGTTGGGAACCGGTCTGGATAAAGGTAATGGCCGGGTCATGGTTGATGGCCTCGGTGTACATGGTCTTAATTATGCAGATGTCATCGGCAATATCCCGGTGATAAGGTAGAAGATTGCTGAACCAGGCACCGCTTTTTCCATACTGATCGAAGGTGAAATCTCCCATAGCAAGTGGAAATGACCGTTGATCAGAGGTCATGCCGGTAACGCGCTGGTCCCCTCGCACAGAGGCCGGCAATTCTTCACCAAACATGGACTTTAACTTCGGCTTGTAGTCAAATAATTCCATTTGCGAAGGCGCCCCGCTTTGGAATAAATAGATAATCCTCTTGGCTTTGGGAGCGAAATGCGGGAATTCCCCTTGATCACCATTCAACACGCCACCCAAAGATTGTGTTGGAGCCATTGAGCTTAAGGCTAGTCCTCCTAAGCTTAGCAGTCCGTTGTTAAGAAAAGTCCGACGGTTAATATGATTGTTTATCTGATGTATGTGTTTGTCCAAATTCATCTGCTCATCTTTTCATTACAAACTCATCAAAGTTCATTAGTGTAGTGGCCACAGTGGTGCTTGCCGCCAATTTTACCGGGTCCAAACTTTGATCAACAGGGTATTCACCGGTACTTAGCCATTTGCTTGCCCGGTCGGGGTTTTTTTCAAAATTCACTATCTCTTCCTGATAATATAATAGCATTTTCCCTAGTTCATCTGCTCTGGGCTCCCTTCCAATTAAAAGTTTATAGGCAAAAATAACTTGTTGTTCAACGGTAGACCCAGACTCCTTCAGCATACGCTCTCCGCACATTCTGGCAGCCTCTACAAATTGTGGGTCGTTCATTAACACCAATGACTGTAATGGAGTGGCAGTATTTTGTCGTCGGACTACACAATAGTAGCGATCCGGAGCATCAAAATTCATCATGGCCGGCGGTGGTGAGCTTCGTTTCCAAACTGTGTACATACTTCTTCGGTATAAACTATCGCCGTGTTGCTGTACATACTCGGTGGCGTTTCGGGTAGCCAGGGCCTTCCAGATACCCTTTGGCTGGTATGGATAAACGCTGGGTCCTCCGATAGTACGCACTAGCAGTCCGCTGGCCGCCAGGGCCTGGTCCCTGATTACTTCTGCTCCCAGGCGATGAAATGGGTAATAAGAATAGTACGAATTCTCAATATCCATTTGCCGGGTCTTTTCATTGGCTATTGATGATTGCCGGTAGGTAGCCGACATCACCAACTGCTTTAAAAATGCTTTAATATCCCATCCCTTTTCAATCAGGTCCACCGCCAGCCAGTCTAGCAAATCGGGATGTGAGGGTAAATTCCCCTGATTACCAAAATCTTCCTGGGTAGCTACCAAACCTTTTCCAAAACATTGAGCCCAAAGACGGTTCACTTCAACTCTGGCAGTCAATGGATGATCAGTATGCACCAGCCATTCGGCCAATCCCATACGGTCTTGCGAAAACGCTCCCACCATATCAGGGAACATTTCCGGGGTTTCCGGGTGCACCTCTTCACCATGTGCATCATACATCCCCCTTTCCAGCAGGAATGTCGGCCTTACCGTAGGTTGCTCTTTCATTATCATTACCTCTGGCTGATCGGTAATAATCAGATTCTCTTGTTGTCTTAATTCAGTGATTTTACTAAGTACTTTATTGTACTCGCGATTCTGTCCGGTGAGTAAATAGTACTCCAAAAGGTCGGATTGATCTACAGATTGCAGATCAACATCCTGATCTTTGAATAACGCAATTACCTCCGGATCAGACAGTTCACGTTGGTAAACTTTAAAATCATCCATTACTATGTCCACTATGGAACTCCGGAATTCCATACCCAGGATCACAGGCATGTAATTCCAGTTTGAACCTTCAACCCCATGCAGGATGCTTTTATGCAAATTATCGGTAATCACATCATATTCAGGAATCGCGCCGTTAATATATATTTTTAGCCCGGTTGCCTTGCTGCTACCGTCATAGGCCATGACCAAATGGATCCATTTTCCTACCTCCAACTTGTCCCTGGTATGTAGATCGATAGAGTTTGCCGGCCATACATGGTTTAGTTGAAAGGAAAGTGTCCCATCTTTATTCAATTTGCAGATCCAGCCACGATAGCCTTCGAATTCCCCATTGGATTTGTTAAATATAGGTCCGGACTCTCCTGCGGTTAATAGTTTAACCCATATACTGACTGAAAAAGGTTGATTTCGATCAAAATCAAGGTCATGATTAAACCGGATACCGGCATCTCCCCGAAATTGCAATGCTTTCCCCCGCCTTCCTTCCACCAGTATTGGCCGGGAATCAATGTCACCGTGTACTTTGGCGTCAAGCTTTGACTTGACTAGATTCCTATATGCATAGTTAGCTTTATATTTCGCTTTTTTATCTGGGGGCGTTTTATTCAGCTGGAGATTTCTGTCATCAATTTTTTGTTCTTCGTCAAAATTGAAATCGGCCTTAAGCCCGTAACTTGGCGGGTTGATCTTTTTACTTCGTTCCTGAAACCAATTGACCAACTGCTCTTTGTATTTTTCAGAGACCAACATTTGACTTTGGCTTTCAATTTCCTCTCTTAGCACACCTAACTCCTGTTCAGCCTCGGGAGAAGTAAGAATCAAAGTAGGTGAAGCCTCACCGTTATACGGAATAATACCAGCATCAAGATTATTGTTAAAATAGGCAAACAAAGAATAGTAATTCTTTTGGGTAAGTGGATCGTATTTATGATCATGGCAACGGGCACATTCCATTGTTAGGCCAAGAAAAGCCTTGCCAAAGGTATTGGTGCGATCAGCCACATATTCCACCCGGTATTCTTCATCGACCACCCCGCCTTCCTGTGTCTGTGGGTGGTTCCTGTTGAAACAAGTGGCCAATAACTGGTCCTTGGTGGGATTCGGGAACAAATCACCAGCCAACTGCCAAACAAGGAACTGGTCATAGGGCATATTGTCATTATACGCTTTGATCACCCAATCGCGCCAAGGCCAGGCGTTCCGCATCCCATCATCCTGATAACCATGCGTATCGGCGTACCGGGCCAGATCCAGCCATTCCAAAGCCAGGCGCTCCCCATAATGTTTTGAAGCCAGAAGATCATCAACCACCTTCTCATAGGCATCCGGAGAGTCATCTGCCACGAAATCGTCCATCTCCTCAACTGTAGGTGGCAGTCCCGTGAGGTCCAAAGTAACTGCTGTTCCAATTCTTTGAGTATGAAATTATCAATAGGATTAGCTACTTCCCATGAGCCGTCAGCGATTTCCGGAGGCACTGCTTTTACAGGTTTCAAAAACGACCAGTGGGATTTCCATTGGGCACCTTGCTTAACCCATTTGGCAATGATGGCAATTTCCTGGGCGTTCAGGCTAAGATTAGATTCCGGAGGTGGCATCATGAACTCAGGATCGTCACTGCTTATTCTGTCGATTGCCTTACTTTTACCCAATTTCCCGGCACATGACCGCCACTGGCAAGAACGGCAAAGGCGCCTTCCTCGGTATCAAGCCGAAAATCTGCCTTTCGGGCATTATTATCTGGTCCATGACAGGTAAAGCAGCGGTCAGACAGAATGGGCTTGACGTGGAAATTGAAATCAACGCTCTCCGGGAGATCTTCGTATGCTAATGCTACTTTTTCACCAAATTGATCCCCGCAACTGCCTAAAAACAGACAGCAAATAGCAACTAAAAGAAGGAGTACCCTGGAATACAATGCTTTTGAAATTTTAACTCGAAATTTAAGAAAATTTATGAGTGCTTACAAGCAAATTGAGCAATTATAGCGGCTATTACTGAGGCAGACCCTGGAGGTCACCGAAATTATTGAGCTAAGAAAATTTTGCATGATTTTGGTCCTTAAACACTATTTTTGAGAATTTCAAATTGGCTAATTTCTATTCATCACCTACCCAAGTCAATCGCTGTTTGTCAGACAACAATTGTGACTTCAATAATTGATAATCCAGTTCCTGTACACCGGTGGATTTATCAATAGCCAAACATGCTGCAGTGGCGGCAGATTGTCCTAATATCATAAATACCGGTTCCATACGAATAGACCCAAAAGCAATGTGCGAGCTTGATAATGCAACCGGTACCAAAAGATTAGTACATTCACTGGCCTT
>QIMC01000228.1 GCA_003232185.1 Flammeovirgaceae bacterium
GCTGCTACCAAGGCGATCACCCAATTGGGCAATTGGGCAATCTCGGGATTGGCAAGAACAATAATATCCTGGTCAATATGGAGTTCGTTTTCATCAGGATCTGCCACATACTGAATCTTACCGTCCTGGTTTTTGTCTTCGAATTTAATCAAGCCGGTTTCTTCCCACTTGGAAAACCACTCTGGCATACTTTCAAAAGCCTTTTCACTGACGGTTTCAATGAGATTGATACGTGCAAATGCAGCTAGAGCAGGAGCTGTGGTATATAGTAGTGCTATAAACACCAGTGCATACCCTGCTGACAACCGGGCTTCTTTCACTCCAGGCACGGTAAAAAACCGAACAATTACATGCGGAAGGCCAGCTGTTCCAACCATCAGGGCGGCAGTAATGAAAAATACATCCTGCATACTTTTACTTCCATCGGTGTAAGCGGCGAACCCCAGCTCTTGGTGCAAACCATCCAGATGGTCTAATAAATAACTCCCAGATTCAGAAAGTTGACCACCAAACCCTAATTGTGGCAACCAATGTCCCGTAAGTTGGATCGATATGAAAAACACCGGTACCATAAACGCAAAGATCAGTACACAATATTGCGCTACCTGGGTATAGGTTATTCCTTTCATTCCGCCCAGTACCGCATAAAAGAACACGATCCCCATCCCTATGAAAATGCCGGTGTTTATTTCAACTTCCAGAAATCTAGAGAATACCACTCCCACCCCTCTCATTTGACCACTGACATAGGTAAATGATACAAAAAGAGCGCAAATGACCGCTACCGTTCTTGCAAGATTGGAATAATAACGATCTCCTATAAAATCCGGTACGGTGAACTTTCCAAATTTCCTTAAATATGGGGCAAGCAACAGAGCCAATAGAACATAGCCACCAGTCCAACCCATTAGATAGACCGCACCATCATAACCCATAAAGGATATGAGCCCTGCCATGCTTATAAACGAAGCCGCTGACATCCAATCAGCCGCGGTAGCCATTCCATTAGCCAGAGGGTGTACGTTCCCACCGGCCACATAGAATTCGCCAGTTGATCCGGCCCTTGACCATATAGCAATGCCGATATATAATATGAAAGAAATTCCTACAATGAGATAGGTCCAGGTTTGTACATCCATAGTTTAAGCTGTTTCTTCTTCTGCATGGGCCTTATCTAATTTGTTCATCCATCGAACATATACAAAAATTATCACCACAAACGCATATATAGAACCCTGTTGGGCAAACCAAAATCCAAGTTTGAATCCACCCACTCGAAATTGATCCAGAAAAGGTGCGAATAATATTCCACACCCGTATGAGACAAAAAACCACACTACTAATAAGATTAATAGATAACGTTTATTTTTTTGCCAGTACTTGGAACTAGAATCTGCCATGGGTTAATTTTAGGCGAGCTAAGGTATAAATTTTAACAAGGAAAAAAAACAAAGGATCAATCAGCCGACAAATTCTGTCGCCAATGCCAGTGCGGTACCGGCAATAATCATCAACAATTCAGCCCCTTTGAGTTTATGTCCCGGGCTACTCTCCAAAAATATTGTAGTGCTGATATGCAGAAAATTTCCAGTTACCAGCGCAAATAGAATAATCATCCAGGAAGATTGAACCCAATCTACCCGGGCCAGATACTCACCAAGAAAAATGCCCGCAGGTGTCATCAATGAAAACAAACTGATTAAAATTACCGGCCATTTCAATCCTTGATAGTTGCATCTGATAAGAGACATCAGTGCAAATGCTGCAGGCATTTTGTGTAGTATTATTCCCGTCAACAATCCTCCATTATGTTGATGGCTGCCCACAATACTGGCATGACTTAGCAAAATCCCTTCTAATAAAGCATGAATACCCATTGCCGTCAGCAGGGTAAACACAGTTAAAGAACTATGATGATGATCATCATTGGCCTTGTGTAGATGGCCATGTTCTACTCCAGAAGTAAAAAAATCAAAAACCAGTTGCATGAAATATCCAATGATTACCCATAATGCTACCTGATGATGCCCTAATACTCCATTAAAAAGTTCTGGCATTAAATGGGAAATAGTAATAGCCAATAAATAAGCCCCGGAAAAAATCAGCGCCAGGTGAAAAACTTTTGAATTAGTCTTCTTTACCAGCAATGGGGCCAATCCTGAAATCAAGGTAAGTGTGGTAAGTAATATCAGAGGAAGCGTCATGTGGATACTATGCTTTCTCTAGAATAAATATCATCCGGTCTGAAGATTGCCATTGATACGGATTAAGTTCATAATCTCCGAAATTGGCCTTTAACTTTAACCCCGCTTTAATGAAATATCTCATAAACTCTATCTTTCGAATGGCTTTTACTCTTTCGGTGAATAAGTAGTCCTTGCCCTTATCTGTGAACTTTATTTCCTTCATTATAAAACCCTGAGCATACCTCCGGTTGATTTCGAAATCTATTCCCCGTAGTGTTTTACGCTCAGAAGGTACCAAAAGATCTATCACAGTATAGGGGTTTAGGAAATCAATCACTAGCAGTCCACCTCTTTTCAGAGCAACCGCAGCAGCACAAATGGCCTGTTCATTTTCTAACTCTGTATCAAAATACCCAAAACTGGTAAATAGATTGAGCGCAAAGTCAAAAGTCTCCTGCTTAAATACCTGACGCATATCCTGGACATAAAAATGTAGCTTTTCGTTTTCGTAGGTCTTTGCATGAGCGATGTTTTGATGAGATAGGTCAATACCTACAACATCCAATCCTCTGCTGTTTAAATAAATAGCATGACGTCCCTTCCCACAAGCAATATCCAACAGGTAATCGCTTTGTTTGAAGTCAAGATAAGTGTTGAGATTATCAATAAAATCCTTTGCTTCTTTTTCATCGCGATGTTCATACAGGATATGATAGTAGGGGGAGTCAAACCAGGGCCCAAACCATTCTTTTGATGCTTCTATGGAGTGCTCAACTTTCATTCAACAATTCTATCTTTAATTCCTGGGGTCACCTTGGAAAGCAATTGACCGTCCTGATCACCATAAATAAAGTATGCCTCCAATTCTTTATGTGCGGATACAATATCCAGGGACTTTTGAAGTCCGATCACCATAAATGCGGTAGCATATGCATCTGCTGTTGCACAATCTTTAGCAAATACAGTAGCACTTAACAAATTGTGCTGAACGGGATATCCGCTAAAGGGGCTGATGGTATGGGCATATTTCTTACCATCCTTTATATAAAAATTTCGATAGTTCCCAGAAGTTGCAATGGCCATGTTGTCTAACGATGCTATTGCTTGCACCGAGCGTTGGTGGTCATCAGGCTTTTCGATATATACCGCCCATGGTTTCTCTTTATCATTAACCCCTAGTGCAGATATTTCACCGCCAATTTCCACAAAGATATTTTTCAGGTCTTTATTTTTTAGGAAACTCATCACTAAGTCCACCGCGTAACCTTTGGCAATGGCACTAAAATCCAATTGAGTTTGAGGTTGGAGCTTACAAACAGCATACTCATCAAAAAATATTTTTTCAAAACCTATTCTGGTGAGTAAATTGTCAACTTCCAGCTGGTTTGGCATCTCCGCTTTTTTTGGCCCAAAGCCCCAGGCAGAAACCAAAGGCATCACTGTGGGGTCGAACGCACCGTTGGTGTTTTTATAAATCAATTGGCTTCGAGTCAGTATGTTATAAAAGTATGGCCTCTCAAATTTATGTAAGGTCCCCCTATTAAATCTACTGATCTCCGATTCCGGTATATAGGTAGAAAGGCATAAGTTAAAGTCCTCAAGCAAGGAATCTATTGAGTTTTGATAGTTTACAGGTCCTGAGGTGAGGTACTTGACTTGATAACTGGTTCCCATGGTAGCACCTGTCAACTCCAACTTCTCCAATGGTTGTTGACTATTTTTCGATTCTCTTATCCACCACACCAAAACCATAGCAAATAGCAGAACGATGGAGTAAATGGTATTTTTTCTTTGGGTTTTAGTCATTTCCGGAATCTGGAGCACAAAAATCAAAGTCCAAAGTTAAAGAAGTATTAATAAAATTAACAATTGACAATTAGGGATTAATAATTACCCTCAATTCACATTCAGTGCCAAACAACCAGAGAACCGGAAACCCGCCAAGCGCCAAAATTCATAATTTCTCATTTCTAATTCCTAATTGATATTATGTTGCTTAACTTGAACGCATCAATTATTAGATATGCGAGAAGACTATCTCAGTGGAGACTCTACACCATTAAACACCGAAGAAAAAGAATTTGAAAAGGCCCTTCGCCCTTTGAGCTTTGAAGAGTTCGCTGGTCAGAAGAAGGTTGTCGAAAACATTAAAATATTTGTTCAAGCCGCCCATCAAAGAGAAGAACCTCTCGATCATGTACTCCTGCATGGCCCTCCGGGGTTAGGTAAAACCACGCTGGCCCATATTATTGCTAATGAGCTTGGTTCAAACTTAAAGATAACCTCGGGTCCGGTACTGGATAAGCCTGGCGACCTGGCAGGGCTATTAACTAACCTGGATGAGCATGACGTATTGTTTATCGATGAGATCCACCGATTGAATTCCGTGGTTGAAGAGTACCTGTATGCGGCTATGGAGGATTATAAAATAGACATAATGCTCGATTCCGGACCCAGTGCGCGATCTATTCAAATCACCCTCAACCCATTTACCCTGGTGGGAGCAACTACGCGTGCGGGCTTACTAACGTCTCCCTTACGATCCAGATTTGGCATTAATTCGAGGCTAGATTACTACGATGCTGAAGTATTGTGTGGTATTGTAAAAAGATCCGCAGCAATTTTGAAAACTCCTATCGATAATGATGCCGCTTTTGAGTTGGCCAGACGAAGCAGGGGGACGCCCCGTATTGCCAACAATTTGTTACGACGCACCAGAGATTTTGCTCAAATTAAAGGTGATGGAAAGATTACTCAGGAAATTATGGATATGGCCCTAAAAGCACTCGAGGTAGATGACAATGGGCTAGATGACATGGACAACAGGATTTTAAGTACCATAATCGAGAAGTTTAAAGGAGGACCGGTAGGCATTAGCACCATAGCCACCGCATGCAGTGAAGAGGTTGATACTATCGAAGAAGTATACGAGCCCTTTTTAATCAAGGAAGGATATATCAAAAGAACCGCTCGAGGCAGAGAAGCTACTGAAGGCATTTGGGTAAAATACCCCCTGGAGGTACCGGGACACTATTTGACTAAATATACATAGGTTTAATGTTCATTTCTTTTGCATCGCCCAAAAGAAACGAACCACCTACCCTTGCACTGGTCGTGACTTCAGCAAATAAATAGCTCCAGTGTTCTGAAGGTTCAATGGAGTAAAGCCTTGTCACTAACTTGTAGCCTAACTAAGTAAAAGTGAATTTAACTATACATTATTTGTTATTCCTTGGGATTGTGTCTTTCCTTTAAAATATCCACCACCTCGGATAACTCAACTTCTTTTTCCT
>QIMC01000306.1 GCA_003232185.1 Flammeovirgaceae bacterium
TTTTACCCGGCTTACGAAGTGGCTGATCCCATTTTAACTCTTTGTTGAACGCGAGATTAATTGGAATAAAATTTCTTGGTATTGGCGCCCACGTGGAAGTTTCGTTGTATTCACTGTCGATACGGTAAAAGTTTATAAACCAGGAATCCATGTCGTCCTTGAATCGCAAGGTCTTAAATGGTATGGCCATTTCAGCTATCCAATAATCGTCATAGATCCTGGCCTCCGAGTACCATTTATTATCCCATGCGAGTGAAAGAGAGTTAGACCCCCCACCAGATGAATTGCCTCCATTGGAAATGAGACCTTCTCGTTGTACTCCGTAAGGATCAACTCCAAAGGAAAATGCATTGGTTTTATCCATATAGGTGTCCAGTATCAATGTGAAACTATCAAAAAAACCCCGACCGCTGAAGTCTCGACGTAAAGAAGGGGTTATGTATTCCCTTGGCCCTAGGTTATACATAATGGCGATGACGTACACAAAATCATCATCGTAAGTCATTCGGACTTCCGTAGACGCAATAGCTTCGGAACTATCATATGGGAAATTCTGATTAAACCTATCGGCCACATCGGCTTCTTTCCAGGCGCCTTCATCCATGACCCCATCGATGGTTATCGGAGTGGTGGTTCTTTTAATTAACAAACCCTGCCCCTGTGAATCCAGAGTTAGGCATATAAAAAGGAGCACTAGAAGGCAAAAGGGTAGGTTAAATTTTATTGGCATGTTTTACATCAAGATAAATATTGGCAATATATTTCTTTTGTGCTCTTTCAACGCAACTTCATAATCGGGCCAGCCCATATTTGCCCGGTTGTCTAACTTAAACTGATACTTCAATTCTGGTCGAAAGAGGTATGCCTGGTATTCTGAACCATGACGTTACAATTTTTAGAATCACGTGATTCTTTTATCTGGAACCAACCATTCCGATCTACCATTAGTAAAGTAACATATACGGTTACTACACGATTTGGTTTAAACATATTACTCAAGACAGACTTGGTAGCGTATTGATGATCCAGACGGAGGTTGGAAGGGTCGCGGACTGTGGGCCACTATAAGCACGCATACGCCATTTCATATGGAAGGAAGGAGGTAGGCACCCACCAGCAAAGTGTTTAAGTTTCAGCTTAGACCCGATCCGTTATCGGATTAAGTGTCTGGCAAATACAGAATTACCCTTAACAAATAACGCCCAGAGTATTTAATACAAAACTCATGGCAACTCACTCATATACCACCTCACCGCTTCCTTTAAGAATACCTGAATCCCTTTTAGACTATCTTGCTCCAAGTCAGGTAATGGCAAGACCGCTCCTTTCCAATGGTCGGTGATTGCCCAGTTGCCAAGGGTTAGTTTCGGAAGGTTGTAATAATTCATAACCTGCCCATTTCGACCATTGCCTGAGAGATAAAAATAAGGATTCCCTACCATGTTATCTTCCATGGCTAGTCCAAAGCCCAATCCAATTTCGGGCAAAGCATCTGCTGTGCTTTGTTCAATTTCCGAAGAAGTTTGGTTTTGTATCGCATGCTTTTGAATAACCTTTAGTGAATCATTAATCCATTCAAAAGTACAGGACTGTAGATTTAGGGCGAGGATGAGATTGCCTTTCTCAGTTTTGATCCACCGGCCATAAATTCTTTGACTTATTGAGTCAAAATAAAGATTGGTATGGCTGTCATCTGCAGCCTTTGGCACAAAGGTTCTGTTTGCTTTGGCAATAATCTGTGAGAGCTGATGAATTTGTTGGTCAATACGGTTATAATCCTGCTTGCTTTGAATCTTAGAGCTCAAATCTCAAATCGTTAATTGTGAATCGCTAATCTACTCCTTTCTTAAGCGCGTCGTACAATATCTGATGAATAGCTGGTCGAATATTCAGCTGGTATAGCTTCCTATTGTCGCGGGTAGGATACACCCGATTTGACATAAATATCATCAACAATCCGCGCTCAGGGTCGGCCATAGCATAGGTCCCGGTATAACCTGAATGTCCAAAGGTGGCATCACTGGCATCGGCTGCGGTAGAGCCATTGGCTCTATTTTCTATCAACGGTTTGTCAAAACCCAGGCCCCGGCGATTGCCTTCATCACAATATTGGCAGCTTGCAAATTCCTTTACGGCTGATTCCTTGATATATTCCTCTCCGCCATAACTACCCCATTGCAAATACATTTGAAACAGTTTTGCCAAATCATTGGCAGTACTAAACAACCCTGCATTTCCGGATACTCCATCCATCATGGCTGCTCCCTCATCATGGACGGTACCATGTAGTTGCTTCATACGAAAGAAATCATCATTCTCTGTTGGAACAATCCGATCAGGAGAAAATAAGCTCAATGGTTTATAGGTGAGTGTCTGAGCGCCCAACGGAAGGTAGAACTGTTGTCTTCCATATTCCAGATAATTCTCACCGGTAAGGTTCTCAATGATTTCAGGGAATAAGTAAAAAGCGAGACCAGAGTACTTATAACTTTTTTTGTCTTCAAGCTTTGATTTTCGGATGGCCTTGTATATTCCTTTCTCCCTATAATTATGACGCAAATATAAATCTTCAGTTACTTCTATTGGAAACTTTTCGGTAGCCTCTGATCGGATGTACTTTCTTTTGAACCTGCCATTTTTCTTCTTGGTATCCTGCCAATAGACGATATAAGGCTTCAACCGGGCATAATGAGCCAGAACTTCCCGAACTGTCATTCTTGCTTTATCCGTACCTTCGAAATCTGGCCAATACTTGCTAAAAGGTGCATCCAAATCGATCTTTCCTTCTCCATACAATTTCATTATTGCCGGTAAAGGGCCGGTAACCTTGGTGATTGAAGCCAGGTCGTAGATATCTTCCAGTGCTACTTTTCGCGAAGAATCATAAGTAAGGTATCCATAGGCTTTATGGAATACTACCTTCCCATCCTTAGCAATTAAGACCTGTGCTCCCGGATAAGCCAGGGAATCTAACCCCACCATTACCACTGAATCGATCCTGCTATTTAGGTATTGGGCACTCATGCCCACTTCTTCCGGCTGAGTGTACTTCAATCGCAATCCGCCTGCCATGCTCAATCCAGTCCCGTATGAGATCTGTTGATTGACCGTAACCGGGAGTTTCCCGTTGATGCCTACCGCCCCAAACAAGACCTGTGCGGCGGTCTTTTGACCTATTTCTTGATCCTGATAAGCGCATAGAACGGCCTGGGTTTGATCGGCAACAGGTACATAGTCCAGGGTATAAGCGTTTCGGAAAGAAATGATGATGTTATTATTTTTGGAGGTAAGATCCCGAAGTAAACGATAAGTGGCATCGTTGTAACCTTTACTATTGCCCGGACGACCTGCCACCTGATGTAAACTAATGATTAAAAGGTCATAACCCTTTACCAGGTTGCGAAATTGACTTGTTTGTTCGGAGGTGGCTCCTTTTGGGACCAGGAAATGGTCAACCGCTGTATATTTGCTAAGCATTTGCTGAAATGGCGTAATATGATCCGCACCGACAGACACGGATGCAATGGTCAGGGTATCCAAACGCTTTAACGGCAGCAGTCCATCGTTCTTTATCAAAGTCATACTTGCCTCCACCAATTTCCGGTGGAGTAGCCTGGCCTTTGGAGTATTGAGGTCAGCAACTAAGTCCTCGATCTCGATAATAGTGAGTTTGTTTAGTCCCAATTGATATTTTGCTGTTAGCACTTTTCGGCATTTATAATCGATTTCCTCATGAGAAATTTTCTTTTCTTTAATGGCCTGTTGCACTTCTTCCAACGCAGCCTCAATACTCTCACTAAACATTAACAGATCATTACCAGCCACCAGTGCCGCTGCATCTACTTCGCCTGGTTGGTAGTACTTGGTCACCCCTTTCATGTTTAGCGCATCTGTCATTATCAGACCTTCAAATCCCATTTGTTCTTTTAACAATCCAGTGACTATTGGCTTGGACAAAGTGGATGGTAGATTTGCGGTACTATCCAGTGAAGGTATGTTCATATGAGCCACCATTACCCCACCTACGCCTGCATCTATTAATGCTTTGAATGGAACCAGTTCCACTTTGCTTAACCTGTCCAGGCTATGCGGCAGCTGTGGCAGATCATAATGCGAGTCCGTATCAGTATCACCATGACCAGGAAAATGTTTGGCGGTAGCAATTATCCCCTGGTCCTGCATACCCTTAGCATAAAGCAGCCCTTTGCTGGCCACTGCCTGAGGATTCTCTCCAAATGACCGGTAGTTAATCACGGGGTTTTGAGCGTTGTTATTTACGTCAACCACCGGGGCAAAATTTAAATGGATACCCATTCGTTTACATTGTCGTCCGATCTCCGCTCCCAACTGATAAATAAGGCTGTCACTCTGGATGGCCCCCAGGGTCATGTGATAGGGAAAACTAATGGTACTGTCCAGGCGCATACCCAAGCCCCATTCCGCATCAATTGATATTAACAATGGCACTTCGGTTTCCTGCTGATAGCGGTTAGTCAATCTTGCCTGCCGAACTGGCCCTCCCTGAAAAAAAATCAGCCCCCCAATTTTATATTCCTTAATTAAATGACTGATGCTGTCCTCAAATTCAGCGTTGCGGTTGGAGTAAGCCGCTACATTGATCAATTGAGCAATCCGCTCTGTGGTACTTAATGTTTGCATCACACTATCAACCCATATTTTACTGGGGACGGGGTCTGGTTGCTGCTCTGAAATTTGGGTATACCCGAAAATGGGCATTAGAATCATGGCAATCAATGCAATTGCGAGTTGGAAAAAATAATTTGTCATAGTTTACAAGATAAGGGTAATAACATAGGGCTTTAATAGCTCTTCTCTACCAGGAGAACATCAAGTTTCTTGAAAGCAAACAACCTCTCTGAAACCACCATCCATTGCTTTGATCAAAGCTATTGACTCCTTACTCCTTTTTTCAATTTCTTTTTATCCGCAGGTTAACCCGCAAGTTATACCGCAACAATCGCAAACTTAATCCGCAAGATATGCCGCAGGTTATCCCGCAGGTTATCCCGCAGATATATTTTCAATCTTTTTTATTAATGACTCGGCAAGAATATACCCTCCGCTTTTTTTGCTTCCCTTATACATGACGAAATCATCCAGA
>QIMC01000016.1 GCA_003232185.1 Flammeovirgaceae bacterium
ATTAGTAACGTTCCAATATTCCGCCTGTAAGTCGAAGCAAAGCGGTATCAGTTTGAATGAGATCAAATTTAGATTGCAGATTTCGAAGCGCTGATTGGAGATAGCTAATCTGTATGTCACGATAATTAAATGAATTGATGGTTCCGTTCTTATATCGTTCCTCTGAAAGTTCAAGGTTCAAAGAGGCATTATCCAGGCTCTGTGCAGAAATTTGCAATAGTTTTTTTCGTACGTTGTAACGATCCAAGGCCATCAGCAGATCATTATTAAGCAGGAATTTAAGCTCTTCTGTTTGCAGCGCACCCATGGTTTCCTGAATGCGGGCATTCTTAATCTGCCGGGTAATTCTTCCCCCATCAAATAGAGTAAAAGCCAGGGTAAAGTTTGCAAAATAGTTGGTAGTTCTGGATTTAATCACATCTGGAGGCCCTGTTTCACTTCCAAAATTGGCCTTGCTTAGGTCCTGCCAGTTTTTGCTGTAAGAATACCCAAAGTTTAGGTCAAGCGCGGGGCTACGTGCAGCCCTGCTTTGCTCATAAGTATTTCGCAGTAGTTCCTGATTGATGAATTGGTTACGCAGGTTGCTGTTGTTCTCAGTCATTTTTGTATATAGATCCTGATAGCTATAGTTATTGGATTGACTATCCAAACTTCCGGTAAGCTCAAACCTTTTACTTAGATCTTCAGCTAATAGCAGATTCAGGCTTCTCATAGAGTTATTAAGGATCAACTCCTGAAGCACATAGTTAGAAGAGTCGGTTAGATAAGAGTTTTTGTCCTGCAGGATATCAAAAGTGACTGCTGCGCCAAGGTCTTTCTTAATCAATACATAGTTGTATCGGTCCCTGGAAAGTGTTAGCACTTTTTCCAGTACTTCTGTTCTTTCCATTTCCAGAATGACGGTATAATAGGCCACCACAATAGCCTGTACAGCATTTTCGATGATTATATCTGCATTACCATCACTTTGAATCTCTAGAAGATCCAGGCGTTTCTTATTGATCTTAACCGAAAAACCATCAAATATAGTCCATCGTCCGCCAACCACAGGGTTTAGGTCATTTGCCTTTATCTGACCCTGAAGGAAAGAAGCGGGGTTGTCTATGTCTGTAATCCCATTATTTTGGCCAACAGTTAAGTTGATAGAGGGAAACCTACCAGCCTGGCCCCAACTATTGTTATTTCGGGCTATTTCCTGATTGACCTGCTCGATACGAATATCAAAATTATTAGATAATCCAAGCCGGATAGCATCTGACAGACTCAGTTGATCCTGAGCCAGTAGTGTACCCTGAACCGTGAAAACAAACAAAACAAATAGTACGCGCAAGCTCATCAAATTAAACCGTTACTTGTTGTTGGTTTGGATCCTCTGACAAATCGAATTCCTCATCAAACATATGTTTCTTTTGCATATCAATTACTACCCTTTCAACACTTTCCGGATTGGGCTTTTTACCAGTCCAAAGCCATTTTGCACCACGACGAATATCATTAAAAATCAGGATCATAACCGGAAAGAACAGCATAATAATCATGGTACCTATCAACACTCCATAGGCAATTGAAACTGCCATAGGAATCAAAAACTGTGCTTGAAAGCTTCCTTCCAATAACAGGGGAAACAGCCCAAGCACTGTGGTGATTGAGGTCAGGACAATGGGCCTGAATCGGGCAATTCCAGCCTGGTAAGCAGCTTCGTGTAATGTTTGTCCGGACTTCATATTACGATTAAATCGATCAAGAAAGACCACAGCATCATTAATTATTACCCCTGATAGGGCAACCAGACCCCATGCACTTAACAAGCTAACTGGGATCCCCTGAATACCATGACCCACCACCGCTCCCAACCAAGCCAATGGGATCATAATCATCACTATAATTGCCTGATAAAATGACTTAAATGCCAGTATTATTAAAATGAATATCACCAGAAATGCCATACCAAAATAAATTCCAATCTCCGACTGGGCACGAGAACTCTCACGAGCTTGACCGGCCATATCAATTTTCACACCAGGGTACTTAGCCAATAATGCTGGTATGATTTGGGTATTTACCTGTTCCATAATGGGGGGAACCTCCCCATATGGGTCTATCATGTCCGCCTCAACATTTACAGACTTAATGGTCCGGTAGTGCCTGATTGAAGATACACCCCTTTCAATATTGTAGCTGATAAGCTCACTAATAGGATATTCGGTATTGTCTTTATAATCCTTTACTTTCATACGCTCCAGTTGGCCAATACTTGCCCTACCTTTACCTGGATAACGTACCCACACCTTAACCTCATCACTTCCTTTCTGTAATCTTTGAACTTCTTCGCCGAAAAACCCCTGCCTAATCTGCTTGGTAATTTCATTGTGGGTTAGCCCCAGGAAATAAGCCTGTTGATTGAGGTTGATCTCTATTTCTCTTTTTCCTATGGTCATATCATCCTTAATCTCCTTTAGCTCTGCTATGTTATGAAGCTCAGATTTTAAGTAATCTTTGGCTGCCACCAACTCATCCATATCCTTACCCAGTATGCGAACAGATACCGGTTTTCCAAAACGCATGAATCCGCCTACTGTAAGTTTTTCTGCTTCTGGCACCTCCCCTATTTTTTTTCTAATCAGGCTTATTAGCTCAAACCCATCAATAGGATCACCGTCCAGATCGCGATGAAATACCTGCACCGACCCTGCATGGGCTCCTGACTCCGAGCCATCACTGGTAGAACCTAAGGCACCAAAAGTATTGTCTATGAAATCCTCCTCTCCCGGGTATTTGTCTTTTAGTTCCTCATTTAACTCCCAAACCTGTTGCTCAAACCTTTTTACGAATTCCTTTGTCTTCTTTTCTGGCGTTCCAGCCTTTAATACCAGATTAACACTAAATCCTGAAAATGGAATTCTTGGGAAAAAAGTAGATTTAATAATACCTCCCTGTACTAGCCCCAGGATCAAGGGGAACAATCCCAACAGGAAGGCTACTGAGATCAGTCGATAACGCATGGTAAATTGCAATGCCTTACCATATATTCTATTCCGCAAGTACATAATCCCTCCATCCATAAACTTACGTATGCGATTGGCCTTCTTCTTAGAACGCAATACGTGCGGGGTACCTAAATGGGCAGGTAGCACAAAAAATGCTTCAATTAGACTAAATGCCAGACTGCTGATCACTACTACCGCCATATCAAACAGAAACTCAAATCCACCATCCAACAGAAGCAACGGTATAAATGCAATGATAGTAGTAGTCACTGAAACGAATACAGCTGGCATTACTTCAACAGTACCGTCGACAGCGGCCTGATAAGGGTTTTTACCCCGCTCAAAGTGGCTATAAATGTTTTCTGCGATTACAATCCCATCATCGACCAAAATACCCACCACCAGAATCATTCCGAACAAAGACAGCATATTGATGGTGATGCCAACAAAGCTGCTTATTATAAACATACCCAGGAAGGAAGAAGGTATGCCCCAGGCTACCCAAAATGAAAGTCTTAAACTCAAAAATAAACCAAGGGAAACCAGTACCAGCAACAATCCGAAACCACCGTTGGTCATCAACATTTCCAGCCGCTCTCCCAGCATGTCCATAAAGTCATAAGCGACTTCCAATTTTACCACCGACTGTTTGGCATTAAATTCTTCGACATAACTATTTACAAACTTAGAAATAGCCATCAGGTCTTCTTCGGCCAACTTGTCTACCCGGATGAATACTGCCGGCTCACCATTTAAGGTTGAGTAATTGGGGACTTCAGCAAAACGTTCCTCCACTACCGCTACATCACCTACCAATAGAATACTGCCATCTGAATTGGATCGAATCACAATGTTAGCAATATGCTGGGCTTCAGTTCGTTTTGCACGAGACCTAATCAAAATATCTTCATTCTTAGTCTTAATAATTCCCGCTGATATGTCTCGGTTGGTGTTGCGTACTGCTTTGGTGACATCGTCAAAAGTCAAGCCATACTTTGCCAGGTTTACTTCAGAAACATCTATGGTAATCTCGACATCGGGAAGGCCAACAATTGAAATCTGTGAAATCAAGCTTGAGGCCAAAAGATCGTCCTCTATATCCTCGGCCATTCTCTTCAGTGTGAATTTATCCACATCGCCTGTCAGGCCAATCCATTGGGCGGTTGTTTGAGGCTTTTGTTTAAAAATGATCGGTCTCTCAGCTCCCTGTGGGAATGAGTTAATGCGATCAACCGCATTTTTTATTTCGGTATAGATCTCATCAATATCATATGCCTTGAGGGTCTTCACATTGATGGTAGCAACATTTTCTGAAGAAGTAGATATTATTTCATCAATGCCCACAATACTATAAATGGCTTCCTCAACTTTTAAGGTTGCCCCTTCTTCCATCTCCTGCGGGGAAGCTCCCGGGTAAACCACCTGTATGGTAATGTTTCTTGGCTTGGTTTCAGGAAAAAATGATAAGTTGGTATTGAATAGGGAAATCAAACCAAATATCACAGTAACTGCTATCACAATGTTTGCCAGGATTTTATACTTGACAAATAGTGCGACCATCTGTTTTAGTGTATGCTCCATAACAGTTAATTTTCAGTATTGGCGGTTTCAATTGGCTTCTGTACTGACCCCAATGAATCGACTTTCATAGTCACAATCATGTTGTTATAAGCATTGAGTAAAGGTTCAACTACCAAGTGAGCTCCTTCCGATAATCCACTAAACACCACGGTATTGCTGTTTAGCTTATGGACATTAATATTTTGTACTTTCAACACAGAATCATTTTCAACAGTATACACCTGGTCATTGCTATACACCAAGCTGCGATCAATTTCCATGGCATTATGTACGGTCTCACCTGGAATTGT
The DNA here is from genome assembly GCA_003232185.1 of Flammeovirgaceae bacterium. Taxonomy (GTDB): domain Bacteria; phylum Bacteroidota; class Bacteroidia; order Cytophagales; family Cyclobacteriaceae; genus SZUA-3. The sequence goes on from QIMC01000016.1 coordinate 4,859, forward strand.
TGCCTTTAAATACAACCCATCGAAGACCCTGTTTTCATTAGGCAAAATCTCAATCATTACATCTATAGCCTGGGTGCTTTGATTGACCACTTCGCCAATGCGTTGCACTTTTCCTTTCCAGACCATATAGTCATCCTCAGTTGATACTTCTGCCCAATTTCCCTCGCTGATCCATTTGATATCTGAAGTTTTTACAGGGACTTTTAATTCAAGCTTACCACTCCTGACGATTCTGGCTATTCTGCTCCCACCTGGCTCAAACAATACATCAGAGATACTGCCGCCGTATGGTGCATATACCATATGTTTTCTCAGACTAGTTTCAGCACGTTTTATACTAAAATAACTACTGAAAATATTCTTAGTGGCCAGAAAAGTCTTTTCCTTGTCCGTTCGATAATCAGGTAATTTCGGTAAACTGTTATCTATATCTATACTTTCGAAATAGGTACTCCAACGAGGAAAAGCATCGGGAAAATCTATTTTCAGGTCTGGTAATATGGTTGCCAGATCCTTCAAAAAGTTGCTCTTTTGAGACTTTAAGTCTAACCTGGCCTCCGAATCCTCTATTTTAAACAATAAGGTTCCTTTCCTGAAGTCCTGACCTGCTTTTAGTAGAACACGCCCGGGTAGAATCCTACCAGAAACCTCTGCAATCAAATCAACAGGTTGAGATGATTCGACCCTTCCAAAGGTGGTTATGCGTGTATCAATATTGCTATAGATTACCGGGATAGTTGAAACATACTTTGGGGGAATTTTGCTATGCCTAATAGGTGGTGTTGATTTTTGATCAGCAAAATAACCTCCGGCCATTACCATGCAAGCAAACACAACCAATGCAATTGATACAATAATTACCTGCCTCTTTTCCATTGAAATATTACTCCTCTTGGTGCGAAAGTGTTAAAATTAAACCAAAGAGTATTTCTGGTAGAGGTAATTTACTTGAAAGGTAAGAATCCTGTTTGAATGCATCCGACCGATGCTTAAATATAGAACAGGAAGATATTAGGAAGCAATTATCAGAGTACCTTGATAATTTGCATGGAGCTGCTTTCGGGAAGATCTACGTACCTGCGATTTGTGTATTTATAAAACTTTACCCCAAGTATTAGCAGCAACCTGGTATCACTTGGCAAAGCTTCGCCATTATAAACAGATAACTGCTGAGTAGTACTTTCTTCCGGATAATTTATGATGGGATGTATGGGGTTTTCTTTAGTATTGGCCCGGGCGTGTACTTCAGGTGCACAGGCATTATATTCTTTTGACTCCTCGGTATAGATAAAGTCAGAGAGCAACAATAAATGTGAAAATAACTGATAATGAGAGGCCTCATCAGGAGCTATCAAATCATCCTTGGGAATAAAAGAGGGAATATGAAGAATCAGTTGACCATAATTTGATCCACTCATCACCATAAAATTATTAGGGAATGTCTTTTTGAAGGGGGCATTGGAGTTAAATTCAAATCCTTCCAGGGTGTGTCCGTTTTCACTTAAGAGAATGGATCGTTTCCCTTTGGCACCTTCACCAAGTTGTGCAAGATTCCTGAATTTGGCAGTTAATTTTCCGGAAACGTAGGGTTCACATATCCTGGCCATCTTTTTGGGTAATGAATTCCTTAAGGCCTTGGCCAGGTTTGAGGCAACAGCGAATTCTTGTTGGTTCTTTCTTAGGTTTGCGTAATTTTCTCCTTGCTTAACTTCTGTGGTACTTGGGCCGCCTTTTCTTGCTATAACTGTTTTATCTACTCCCCTTAACTTGTATACTCTTACATTGTCAGCTTCTTGCTGCTGATAAGTAGTTAATCTTTTAGACGTGTCTGCCATATACCCGCATTTTAATTATTCCTGTTTTCTGTTTTTCTCTAATTGCTTCATTGACATCAAATTTAATGCTTTGGATATATGGTTTTCTTTCTATTTCCAGCTTTTTATTACTCGTAAGATATTAATCCAGAGATTATTGTAATATGAAGGTTCTAAGTAGAAGTACCTGGAAAAATTACAGAGCAATAAGAAAGGGAAATTATTTGAAAAATACAAAAAATAGTTAAATTAATTGACTACAAACAAATACCTGCCAATCAACTACTTATAGCATTCCTCCTAAAAATAAAAATAAGGGCAAAATCGGATTAATTCAAGAATTGCTTATACATTATTTATCTCGTCAATCAATTTGCTGAGCGAACTTTTAGCATCTCCGAACAGCATACGGGTCCGTTCTCCGAAAAATAACTGGTTTTGAATACCTGCGTAACCAGGGTTCATGCTTCGCTTCAATACTACTACGTTCTTGGCAAGCTCAACGTCCAGAATAGGCATTCCATAAATGGGACTGGCAGTATCGGTCTTGGCTGCTGGATTAACCACGTCGTTTGCACCAATTACCAATACCACGTCTGTACTGGCAAACTCTTTGTTGGCTTCCTCCAAATCCATTAGGCTGGGATAGGGTACATCAGCTTCAGCTAGTAGTACGTTCATGTGTCCGGGCATTCTACCTGCCACCGGGTGTATGGCATATTTTAAGCTTACACCTTCTTCCTCCAATCTCTTCTCCAGGTCATGCACGGTATGTTGCGCCTGGGCCACTGCCATACCATAACCTGGAACCACAATTACCTTTTGAGCATACTTCAGCATAATTGCGGTATCAGTATAAGTAGCTACTTTTGCCACCTGGTCTCCCGATTCAGCACTTACTCCACCTGATGAGGTAAACCCTCCAATAATCACATTCATTAATGACCGGTTCATGGCTTTACACATTAGCATAGTCAGTATTGTCCCTGAGGCGCCCACCAGAACACCGCCTACTAACATTACCTGGTTCCCATATATAAGTCCTGCTAAGGCGGCTCCTAGCCCTGTGAATGAGTTTAGTAAAGAGATTACTACCGGCATGTCACCACCACCTATCGGGGTAACAAAGGTGACTCCATAGATCAGGCTGAGTACCAATACCACTATTACGTAGTTAAAGTTCAATTCAGGCTGTACCAAGGTATAACCACAAACTGCCAGAATTATTAGCAGCAACAACAGGTTGACCACCTTAGGAGCCGGCACCACCAAGCTATCCCTTAAAAACCCATCCAGCTTGCCGTAGGCCACCAAACTTCCGGTAAATGAAATACTACCAATAAACAAAGCAAAAAAGGTAGTGATCATTTGCCCACTCAACAAAGGTGCTCCCATTGGATGATTGTAAAATTCAACTATTGATAACAACATCGCACAAGCTCCCCCCAAACCATTGAATAAACTGACCATTTCGGGCATGGCGGTCATTTTTATCTTTTTTGCGGCCACTAAACCAATAATGGTTCCAACTAATATCCCGCCCGCTATCCAACCGTAATTATTATCGCCACCACCTGGCAATGGAGTTACCAAAGTAATTATAAGGGCACTGATCATCCCCGCTGCAGCCAATAAGTTACCAGTCCTGGCACTATCTGGATGACTTAGTTTTTTAAGTCCAATAATGAACAGTGATATACAAATCAGGTAAAGAAAATTGGTGATAGTACCTTCCAAAACGTTGTTGTTTAAACAGTTATTTCCTTTTCTTACTAAACATTTCGAGCATGCGATTGGTCACCGCAAATCCCCCCGCTACATTGATCATGGCCAGCATTATTCCAAAAAAGCCCAGAGTAAGTACCACGTAGTCCTCTGAGCTAGCCTGCCTGATAAGTATCACCGCACCTATAATTACTACCCCACTAATCGCATTCGCCCCGGACATCAAAGGAGTATGTAATACGGTAGGGACGTTTGAGATCACCTCGGTACCCAGAAAAATAATGAAGACCATAATATATATCATAGTCAAGTTTTCGCTGATAAATGAGTTATGAATTTAAATTTCTAATTTCTAATTTCTAATTCCTAATTCCTAATTTGAATAAAGATCCTGCCCCTGATGGGCAATACAACTTGACTTCAAAATTTCATTTTCCATATCCAGATTAAGGGTACCCTCCTCTGAGATCAGGACTTTTAGAAAGTTGAAAATATTTTTTGCATATAACTGACTGGCGTGCATAGGCACTTGTTGTGCCAGGT
>QIMC01000459.1 GCA_003232185.1 Flammeovirgaceae bacterium
TCTTCGGTTTTACCGTCTCTCTTAAGCAGGGCGGTCTTAGGGGCCAGCTCTGCCAAAGCAGCAATAGATTTACGGGCTTTGTTCATGGCGTAGTGTTCCAAAGCATGTCCCAAACTAAATAGAAACAACAGCAGGGCGCCCTCCGCCCATTCTCCTAAAATAGCGGCTCCGATAGCCGCTACCAACATCAGGAAATCAATCTCAAAACCTCCTTTTAATACAGTTTCTACCGCTTCTTTGGCCGTATAAAAACCACCAAAGAAATAAGCTCCGATATACAGCGACAAACTAACCCAGCTCGACATTGATTCTACATAGGAAAGTCCAAAGCCAATGCCTAAAAAAGCCCCACTAAGTATGGAAAAGGTTAATTCGGCGTTTTTACTATTTTTCATTTGTTTGACGTATCTTTTCCAAGCCTTCCTTACTCTGAAGCTGCTGACATTGCTAAGCTCCATTTTTTAATGCGCGTGCTCCAATTCCCCTTTGATCATCTCGGATGACAGGGTGTAGGCTCCTTTATATGCAATTAAGGAACTATCTAACGAGCCTGACACCATGATTTCCACAAACCCCCCATCTCTGACTCCGGTAGTTACTTCTACCTTGGTTAGTAATTCTTCATGTCGTTCCTCCGTCTCATTATCTCCATGATCTGATGCTTCCACCTTTACAAAAATGTAGGCCAGCTCCCCTTCAGTAACAATGGCAGCCTCCGGCACTACATCCGTCAGACGTTCATTTTCAACGATCCTGCCTTCCACATACATACCTGGAAGTAGCGCATCATTTTTATTCTCAATATCCGCATGAACATGGATTGATTTGGGATCATCCTCAAAAGTCCGGCCCACTGAGTTGATGATGGCTTCCAGAATCATTCCAGGCTGATTGGCTACGGTGAAGTATACTGTTTGTCCTTCCTTTACTTTATAAATGTCCTTTTCATAGACCCTTATGTCAACATGTACCTGCGAGTTGTCCGTAACCTCAAACATATCAAAATGAGGATCTATAAAGTCACCAATGCTGATGTTAATGTCATTAACATAACCATTGATAGGACTTCTGATGGGAATGGATGAAGAAATTTCTCCTTTTAAAACTTTGGCTACACTCAGCCCCAGCAACTTCAGCTTTAATTTCAAGCCTTTAAAAGCAGCCTCGGTGGATAAGTATTCAGATTTTGCTTTTTGAAATTCACGTCCTGAGCTAACCTGCTCCTCATATAGTTTTTCTTTTCTCTCATATTCCTGTTTCAAGTATTCAAGCTGACTGCTTAGTTGCTGTAACTCTTGTTGCATTTGGATATATGTGGGATGCTCTAACAGGGTCAATACTTGTCCCGTACTGACCTTATCACCTTCAATGACATAGATAGCTTTAACATTGCCTCCAATGAATGGGCTTATCTTGGCTTGGTCCTGGGGATACAGCCCTAATCGCCCGGTAACCCTAATAGTACCACCTAAGCTTTTTCTTTGAATTTCCCCTAATTCCAGCCCCATGAAATTAGCCTGTTCCCCGGTTATTGATACTGTACCGGATTCCTCACTGTGACCTTCCTCACTGTGACCTTCTTCATTGGGGCCTTTTTCACCGTGGTCTTCTTCACTGGACTGACTTCCTGAATTGTCACAGGCGGCCAGTGCCAAAATCATACATAGAATGATGCTTATTTTTTTCATGGTTTCTTGAATTATTTTGATTTTCATAATTGTCCCAGTAAAAATTTAATCTCAACTACAATTTGGTTATACTGATTAAGAAATTGCAAGTAATTTTGCTTGACCGTTATGGCATTATTCAGGTTCTGGATATAATCCACATACTCAATTTCCCCGGCCAGATAACTCTTATCCGCAGCTATGATTTGCTCCTCAGATAGCCGCAGCGCTTGCTGCTTATAATAGTCAATAGTTTTAGTCAGTTTTTCATATTCCTTTTGGCGCTGCTTTAGGTTACTCAACATATCAACGTATTGTCGTTCGTAGTTGCTCTGGGCGATTTGCACTTCAGCTTTTGCTGCCTGAATACGACCCTGTTGAGGAAAGAACCATAGAGGTATATTTATCCCTGCCTGATAAGTATTAAATCCTGACAAACCACCAACATCCTGCCAACCGTACATGAAACTTAATTTAGGGAGCAAACCTGCTTTCTGTACGTTCTGTTGAGCGTTATTAACCACAATCTGCTGTCTGTAGTATCTAAGCATCGGGTGGCTGCTGATCATCAAGCTATCGGATATCAATGGTGGGGGTGCCTCTATAATATCTCCCTCACTAATATCCACCAGCTGCCTGACATTTAACCATCGCTGCAAGCCTCTGCGGGCTATTTCCAAATCATCATGGGCTTGCTGTTTCAATATCTGGATCTGTTGATATTGGGTTGAGGCAGCAATCCATGCTAACCTGCCGGTTTCTCCGGTTTCATAGCGCAACCGGGCTGCCCTTTGAAAATTGGAATAAATACTGTCTAGCCGATCAGCCAATCTAAGCTGGCCCTTGTTGTAGCTGACTTGGTAATAGGCCACTAAAACATCGCGTACCAATTCTTGCTCAGAGGTTGCATAAAACTGCTCTCCTAAATGTATTCTCTGCTGAAAAAACTTGGATTTTGAGGGTGCCGAGAAAATATCAATATTTCCTTGTTGAAAGCCAATCATGGTTCTCACACCTGGCACTTCACTGCTTCTTTCCTCCGCCCCGGTGAATATTTGGGTACTACCCAGGTCCCAGCTGGTTTTTTTTAGTGATTGCTCTCTTTCAATTAAATAACCCGCCGCTTTTAAAGAAGGATAATTCTCCTTAGCAATTTCCACTGCCTGCTCCATTCCTACGGTCAATGTTCCGGGCTGGTCCTGAGCAAATAGTTTGTTTCCGGAGAATAATAGACCGGTCAAGATAAATATTAAAAAGAAAGGTGTTTTAGACCATGATCCAGATGATCGCTCTGAGTTATTTCCAGGACTCTCAAAAAAATAATAAAGTACAGGAATGACCACCAATGTAAGCAAAGTGGCAGATATAAGACCTCCAATAACTACAGTAGCCAACGGGCGCTGTACTTCAGCCCCAGCAGATTGCGAAATTGCCATTGGGATAAAACCCATGATAGCAGCTGTGGCCGTCAGTAAAATTGGGCGCAATCGTTCTCTGGTAGCGGTAAATATCCTTTCTCTAATATCCGTTACTCCCGCTGTTTTTAAATCATTAAGCCGGCTTATCAGCACCAGTCCGTTCAGCACTGCCACTCCAAATAGTACTACAAAGCCTACCCCAGCCGAAATACTAAATGGCATACCACGCAAGGATAGGGAGAATACTCCGCCTATTGCTGCTAAAGGCACCGCCATATAGATCATTGCTGACTGAGAAAAGGATTTTAACGCGAAATAAAGCAATATAAATATCATCGCCAGAGCTAAAGGCACCACGATACCCAGCCGTTCTTTGGCTCTTTTTAAATTCTCAAAGGATCCTCCATAGGTAATGTAATAACCTGGTGGAAGATCCAGATCAGCATCTAGTTTTTGCTGAATCTCTTCCACCATGGTTTCTACATCTCTTCCCCGAACATTCACTCCTACCGAGATCCTCCGGTAGGTATTATCCCTCGAGATCTGCATAGGGCCGGGTTGATAACTGATATTTGCTACTTCTTTTAGTGGTACTTGTTCTCCATTGGGAAGGTCCACATACAGGTTCATTAGACTTCCTATGTCTTTTCTGTATTTTTGAGCCAGCCTGATCACTAAATCAAATCTTTTTTCGCCTTCAAAAATTACCCCGGCGGAAGCCCCTGAAAATGCGGAGCTCACATAACGGTTTAATGATTCAATATTCAGACCGTACTGCGCTAGTTTTGCCCGATCGTACTGAACGGTCATCTGAGGCAAACCACTGGTGGCTTCCATCCTAACGTCAGCGGCGCCACGGACCGTCCCAATAATCCGGGCCATATCCTGTGCCTTCTCCGCCAACACTGTAAGATCCTCTCCATAAAGTTTGACCGCTACATCCTCTCTTACCCCAGTGAGTAGTTCATTAAACCGAAGTTCTACCGGTTGGGTGAATACAAAATTTACTCCTGGGATAGTGGAAATTTTACTGCGTATTTTTTCCACCAGTTCATCTTTAGAATCCGCACTGACCCATTTATCCATATCCTTCTCCAGGATGATGTAGGTATCGGCAATGTCCATGGGCATGGGGTCAGTGGGGATCTCAGCCACACCAATACGGGCCACCATGGTTTTTACCTCCGGAAAATTTTCCATTACCATGTTTTCTAATTTCTTTGAAAGATCAATGGACTCAGATAGGGAACTACCTGGCTTGATCAATGCTTGCATAGCGATATCACCCTCATCCAACTTGGGGATAAACTCCCCACCCAACCTATTGAAAGTAAATCCGGCGGCCACCAGGAGCATAACAGCCAGAATAATAATTGATTTTCTATAATTAAGGGCCAAGCTGATAATAGGCAGGTACGCTTGATAAATCCCGCTCATAATTTTTTCGCTGAGTCGTCCTATGACTTTTTCAGCACGAATAAACAGGTTTCTCTTGCCTGGGGTAGGTGGCTTAAGTAGCAGTGCTGATATGGCAGGGACATAGGTCAGACATAAAATAATAGCTCCCAGCACCGCAAACCCAAAAGTAAATGCCATGGGGCGGAACATCTTGCCCTCTACTCCCGTAAGGAACAGGATTGGAGTAAAAACGATAAGGATGATCAACTGCCCAAAGAAGGCCGTATTCATCACAGCACTACCTGCCTCATAGGCCAATTTGTCCATTTGTAGGGATGAAAATTCGCCTTTGGACTTTTTCACTTTGCTCTCTATCAGGTGGACCACTCCTTCCACAATGATCACCGCCCCGTCCACAATAATGCCAAAATCAATAGCACCCAAAGACATAAGATTAGCCCAGACTCCAAATTGTTTCATCAGGATAAAAGCAAATAAAAGTGAAAGTGGGATAATAGATGCAGCAATGAGCCCTCCACGTAGGCTTCCCAGGAGAATTACCAAGACGAATATTACGATCAAAGCACCCTCAATCAGGTTTTTAGTAACCGTACTGGTTGTTCGTTCAATTAAGTCACTGCGGTCCAGGAAAGGTTCAATAGTCAGTCCTTCCGGAAGGGATTTTTGAATCTCCTTGATGCGTTTTTGGACATTACGGATTACCCGGTTTGGATTTTCGCCTTTCAGCATAAGGATTTGTCCACCCACCGATTCCCTTCCGTCCTGAGTAAAAGCACCATAGCGAACTGCGTTACCATACCTCACCTCTTCGGCTATATCTCTAATTAAAACCGGACTACCCATTACACTTTTCACTACTATATTATTCAGGTCTTCAAAAGAGCGTGCCAGCCCCTCACCACGGATGAAATTAGCCTGATGGTTTTTCTCGATATAGGCACCTCCGGTATTGGCATTGTTTTTCTTAAGAGCTTCAAAAACTTCCGACATGGTAATTCCCATGCTCTTGAGTTTATCAGGATCGAGGGCAATCTCATATTGCTTAACATAACCCCCGAAGGCGTTAATTTCTACCACTCCGGGCACCAGGGCCAT
>QIMC01000249.1 GCA_003232185.1 Flammeovirgaceae bacterium
TTAATGGGCCTGCTTAGTGGCCAATTTTCTGCTAAACAATTAGAAGAAGAAGCTCCAGAACTTCCTTTCCTGTTAATAGCCTTGATATTCATTGGAATAATGTTTTTCATATCCAGGTTTAGAACCCGTTCCGGATACCGTAGTGCCGGAGGACATACCTATATGGGCCCAGTTCGTGGGGGCACTACCTGGACTGATTTTAGTGGTGGAAGGGGAACATTTGGTGGTGGCGGGTTTAGCGGGTTTGGTGGTGGAAGCTTTGGCGGTGGAGGTGCTGGAGGAAGTTGGTAATTATTTCTTAACCACCAGACATTCTGATAAAAGATCATGTAGCCCTTGCTTTTTGCTGGTAAACCCGATCATGATATAGCCCAGTATAAATAATGAAGAAAGAAGCTTACCAAAATACCGCCCGGTGGCTTTTGAAAAGCTAATTCTTTCACCTTTCAGGTCAGTAACTTTAAGGTTTATCAACACTTTACCCAGAGTCCCCTGATTTCTGCCAGATTCCATCAATGCATAGTACAACCAGGAAACAGCAGTCGCCGCAGTCCCCAAAATAGAGGCAAGGATAATCATTACTATCTGGTTGCCCGGGTCTTCCATGTCGTTGAATATTCCAGCACTCAACCCCATGGCTAACCCAATAATTACCATCAATATTCCCAGTATAGTACCCACAACAAAATAGTCAATAATAAAGGCGGCTAGCCTTAGCCAAAAACCTGCATACTCAGGTTGTGTTTTGGTAAACTGTGTTTCGAGAATTTCCATAACGAAAAAAAGACAACTATAAGTAGTTAAGGAAACAAACTGATTAGGCTACAGTTACTATAATTGTGGACATACACCTGATATCATCTACATTAACTGTTTTAAGCGGTTCCAGGAATCGTAAAGAATGAAGCTCCTCCAAATCCTGCATCATTTTTCTGGTCAGTAAAAATCGTTCCGTTCCATCTGGTAGCAAGAACCGATCAGATCCAAGTGGGGTGGCATCCGCTATACCGATATTGCTAGTCATTCGAATGAAAAGCATGGCACCGGGTTTGAGGCACCTAACCAGCTCACCAAACATTTTAAAAAAATGGTTGGCATTTCTGGCAAAATGAAGCACCGCACTGGCAATGATCAGGTCAAAAGATTGATCAGAATAGGGCAAGTGTTCAATGTCAGTTTTTCGAAACTGATCTTTGCCAATATCAGGACGAATAGAGGCAGAGACAAACTGAATTGCCCTAACTGCCATCTGATCAATATCTATCCCAAATACATCGTAACCTGCATTTAAAAAATAAATTAGATTTCGCCCTTCTCCGCAACCGGCGTCCAGGACTTTCATACCCGGGTGAAATTTGTTTTTTAAGATCTGATCCAGGAGATAGATGTCCACATTACCAAAGTACTGGTTAACGGATGATAATTCCATGTTGCTAGGTTAGGTGCCAGGGATAAGATATTATATTTAGGTGGGGATCCAATATTTTGTAAGGTACTACTGTTTATAAATTACTAATTGTATTTTTGATTCCATGGGTATTACGCCAACTATGCTTTCCTTTCTCTTATTGGTTGCCAGTTTTTCAGGACATGCACAAACACCTTTGGAGTTGGCTTTTAGTGAGATACAAACAGGATCTGAGCTGCCGGCAGAGCTTCAATCCACACGTTCTGCAGTATTCCTTAAGTTTTCCTCGGGTGAGGCCAACGGTACCAGGCTGGAATGGAACCCATTAATTGAAGAGCTCCATGAAAACCTGGTATCCATGCACATCGACGCTGTAGCATACTATTATTGGCAAGACCTCAATGCTGGATTTGACGCTACTGAATCCTATATGGAAGTACTCAGGGCTAGGGAAATAAATCAGGTTATTTTACTTTCAATGGTTAATATGCAGTATCAAATTTATATCATTCCCACCGATGATCATCCGGGGTTGCTGTCGAAAGAAAGTCCCTCCTGGCATACCAGCAGTAGCTCATTGGAAGGGGCTATTGAAATATTGGCTGTTGCGGTTAGACGTACCGGATTGGAGGTTGCAAACTTATTGATTGCTGAATCCTCAGAGTTATTTGTAGATACCAGAATTTTTAGTAAAAACCGCTTTGAATCGTTTCAACCGGATTTAAAATTAGATAAACTTGCGGCACCACTATTTAATGCTAAGGATCCAGATAAAATCGAAACTTCGGAAGATGTAGCACTTGAATCTATCATGCATACACATTATCCATTTAAGTACGAGCTGGTCAGTTCAAGTATGACAGAGGACTTAATGAAAAAGGCCGGGTTCCACTATGTTTTAAGATTCCTAAGTGCGGAAGAATCTACTGTGAAAATGTTACTGGACTATACCTATCAAATGAGTAGTCCTTCCAAACCAGTTTATAAATTCTACATGAAGCATCTGATTACCGGAGACATCTATCTGGGCAATGCCTGGGATGGTCAGGTGAGCTGGCAGGAGGCCCTGAATGTGCATCTTACTGACATGAAAAAAGCATTGAAAGTAAAATAGTATTAGTAATTGCTGGTTTTCTAACGATATATTTCAACAAAATATATGCTCAATCCTAACCGTAAAAAGTTTAAGGTATTTTACTTGTTCCTGGTTAAAAATATCAATTAATTAATTTTCCAATAAGAAATTATTTAGTTAAAAATGCCCGCCTTGAAGAATAGAGTGTTTGATTTGGTAATGTTGGTTGATGACAATGATACCTACAATTTCATCAATCGTCGGATCTTAGAGCAAAACCAATTTGCCAAAAATATTGAGGTACATAGCTCGGGGATAGGTGCCTTAAGCTATTTAGAGGAGCACCTCGAGCGTCCAAGTAAATTACCGGATATTATTTTTTTGGACATCAACATGCCCCTGTTGAACGGCCATGAATTTTTGTATAAGCTTGAACAGATTTCGAAAGCCGTAGAAGATAATAAATGCAAAGTGGTGATGCTGTCTTCCTCTGGCGATGAAGATGATATCTGCCAGGCGAAAGAATATTCAAGCGTGATAAACTTCATTCAAAAGCCACTAACCCTGGAAGCACTGAATACTCTTTAATCCGTACAATGCATCTGCAATGCTGAACTCAGAAAGTTCCCAAGCCACCCGCATAAAGAAAACTTGATCGGTATAATCGACATGTTCGTCAAGGTCTACAATATTGCCCCCATTATTACTAATGAAATTGGTGACCATGGAAATAATACCCTGCTGGTCGGGACAACTAATCAGTATAATGGCTTGATTAGCGGTAGTTTCATGCATCATTTACTAATGATTTGGAGGTTCGATATACAGTTCCCTTGAAAACCCCTACAGTTACTTTATTCTGATTGGTTATCAGTATATTATAAACACCAATTTTATTGGTTTTGCTTATTTCATTGGCGACAGCAGTAAGTTGGTCACCGCATTTCACCGGAGCTGTAAATGTGATGGAGGTTTCGAGTGCTACACTCAATTTATTGTAGCTATTGCTGGCTACAGCCAGGGCGCTATCAGCAAAAGCGAAAGTAACCCCACCGTGGACAATATCGAAACCATTCAACATCTCGTCACGGATGTTCATAGATAGCTTACACGACCCCTCTGAAAAGGCCAATACTTTTATTCCAAGCCACGAGCTGAATCGATCATTTTGCATAAGATGATCGACAATAGTTTTAGTTGACAGTTTTGACATTAAAATTCACAGTAAAGATTGACATCGGAATAGGGTAAGCCAATATTTGCAGAAGACCGTTTACCCTGTGCGAAATAACTATTTTTGAATCAATTCTAAGCACCTAGATACTAAAAAACCATAATTTTATAGACAGACCGATAATGGTAATGATCAATACCCTCCTGATCCAAACATCACCTTTGGATACAGACCATCGACTTCCGATCCAACCTCCAATGGCATTTCCTATGGCTAAAGTAAGCCCAAATGCCCAGTTTATAACACCTTCCATAATGAATATTGCCAAAGCAGCTATTGTGTAAGTAAGCGCAACGAAGACCTTTGCACTATTGGTTTTGACCAGCGATAATCCGTTGATGGTAGTTAATAAAGCAATCATTATAAACCCTACTCCAGCCTGGATAAACCCCCCATATATACCTACACCGAAGAATGATAGTATTCCCATGATTTGATGTTTCTTGCCCATTCTTTCCTCCTGTGCTCCACTTTTCTTTAAAGGCCTTAAAACCATTGAAACAGCTATCAGTACCATTATGATTGACAGAACCTTTTTGAACAACCTGTCGTCCATGTCCACCGCTATTTGAGCCCCAACAATGGCTCCAAGAAAGGCAGAACTACCCAGGTATAAGCTGTAGGGGAAGGTACTTACGCCCTTGCTTTTGAAGCCGGCAACCGCGAAAATATTCTGTCCAATAATACCAATGCGATTGGTGGCGTTGGCCACAGCAGAAGGGAGTCCTAAAAACATCAGTAAAGGCAAAGTAATCAGTGATCCACCACCGGCTACTACATTTAGAAATCCAGCAGCAATTCCTGCTATTATTATGATTATAGCATCAGTTATTTCCATATATATTTACGCCAGAGCTCCCACGGGTTCTTACAAACCCACAGAAGCTGCCACCTTCCCAGCCAAAATATAGCTATAATATTTGATACACCACCCCTGAGGTTATTTGACCAAAACATATTAAAGAGATATGGCTATATTTATCCTACGAATTGATATTTATGAATATTGATAAACTAGATGAGGAGGTAAATCAGATTCTATCCTCAGAAGATGGTTCAAGAGCCTATTCCGAAATTCGATCAAGATTAAAAGAGCTTGGCTATAACCAGGAAGAACTGAGATACATTATGGGCAGGGTAGATGATGGATTGCTGACAAACCTGGATAAAGTAGACCATAAAAAGGTCGCAATCCGAAACATGATCATTGGTTCAATTCTGGCAGGCTTGGCATTGTTGGTAATTGGAGGCACCTACGTTGGGCAACATGCACCAAAAGAAGTCTACTATGTTTCATTAGTTGTTTTTTCAGTGGGGTATTTAATTTTCAGAAAAGGGTTCAGGCTGAGAAAAGGAGG
>QIMC01000107.1 GCA_003232185.1 Flammeovirgaceae bacterium
AGAATACTAGAATTGCGACAATTTGTTCCTGAGGTGGTCTGTATGCTCCAAAAAGAAGTTGCTCAGCGACTTGTTTCTCCCCCAGGTAACAGAACTTACGGAATCCTAAGTGTATTTCTTCAGGCTTATTATCAATTGGAGTACTTGTTCGAAGTCCCGCCAGAGTGTTTCTACCCTAGCCCAAAGGTCCATTCGGCTGTAATTAGATTAAAATCATTGGGAAGGCACAAGTTGGATTGTGATGAAAGGATTTTTAGAATACTGGTTAAGCGCGGCTTTCAAAATAGAAGAAAAACTTTGCGCAACGCGCTAAAAGAATATAATTTGCCAGAAGAAATCCGGACCCTGGAAATTCTGGGTCAGAGAGCCGAACAATTGGCAGTTGATGACTATGTATCGCTAACTAAAACGATCACACCATTTTGGAATCTGTAGACCAGTTTGAGTTATCTAAAGAGTTTTTAGATCGTTTTGGCGAGGCCATTGAAGCGGAGGAGACATCCTTTATTATAGAAAGCCTTAACGGAGTAAATCCTGCTGATGTAACTGCTCTATTGCATGAATTTACCAGTACCCAAAGCAAGTATGTATTGAGCTTACTGCAGTTGGAGACCACCGCTGAGATAATCAACGGTTTGGAGGCTGATTTGAGAAGCAAATTCCTGCAAAATTTCTCACCACTTGAAATATCAAAATTCATAAATGAGTTGGATAGTGACGATGGCGCTGATATAATAAATGAGCTACCCATAAAAATCAGGGAGGAGGTAATAGAGGGAATTGAAAACCAGGAAAAGGCAGCCAACGTACTTGAATTACTTCGTTACGATGAGGACTGTGCTGGTGGCCTTATGGCCAAAGAGCTTATTAAAGCCAATGTCAATTGGAGTATAGGCAAGACCATTGAAGAAATACGCAGTCAGGCAGAGAATGTTCAGAAAGTGTATGCGGTATATGTAGTGGATGACTTTGATAGACTCGTTGGCAGGGTGTCACTTAAGAAAATTGTGCTTGCAGAAGATCATATGAAAGTGTCTTCTATATATGATAACGAAGTTATATCAGTAGAAACCTACAAAGAGGAAGAGGAGATTGCCAGTATCATGAGAAAATATGACCTGGAGGCGCTTCCAGTAGTTAATCGCCAGGGTAAATTATTAGGTCGAATAACCATAGATGATATAGTTGATGTAATTACCGAGTTGGCTGAGCAAGAACGTCAGTTGATGGCAGGGATTACAGAAGACGTTGAGGAAGATGATAGTATATGGATGCTCACCCGAGCCCGGCTACCCTGGTTGGTTATAGGCATGTTGGGAGGTCTGTTGGGTGCCCTTTTCATGGAAGCGTTTGAAGAAAATATTACCTTGACTTTGACTTTTTTTATTCCACTGATCATGGCCACCGGAGGAAATGTGGGTATTCAATCCTCATCCTTGATTGTTCAAAGTTTGGCGAATAAGTCTGCATTTACCAAGACCACTTATAAGCGTTTGTGGAAAGTGTTTTGGGTGGCAATACTCAACGGTTTGCTGCTGGCTGCGTTGGTATTCTTTGGTGTTCAATTCCTCATGGGAAGCGGACTAACCTTGGCGCTTATTGTAGCCTTATCACTGCTATGCGTGGTGCTTTTGGCATCCTTTATGGGTACGGCGACCCCGCTATTGATGGATAAGTTTGGGATTAATCCAGCCTTAGCTTCTGGTCCATTTATTACTACTGCCAATGACCTATTGGGGTTGGCAGTGTACTTTGGGGTCGCTCACCTATTGTATTCTTTATGATCCTGAAACAAAGATGTCAGCTATTATCATCATTGATCAAATGCACTCCAGTATTGTTTCTCAACTAGAATCGTTGGGATACCACATTGATTACCTACCGGAAATAACCAGACAACAACTAGAAAGAAGCATCGGCAAATATCATGGGCTAATCGTTCGTAGCAAGACCGTAATTGACCGGTCCTTGTTAGAAAGAACGACTCAACTCCAGTTTGTTGCAAGAGCGGGAGCAGGAGTCGACAATTTAGAAGAGGATGCCCTCAACCAACGTGGTATACATATTATTAACGCTCCGGAGGGGAACCGCGATGCTTTAGGTGAGCATGTAGTTGGTATGCTGTTGAGCATTCTTTCACGAATTTTTGAAGCAGGTATTTCAGTCCGTATGGGGCATTGGGATCGTGAAAGATTCAGAGGTTCAGAGCTAGCAGGAAAAACTGTTGGAATTATTGGCTGTGGCAATATGGGCAATGCTTTTGCGAAGCGGCTTGGAGGTTTTGGATGTAAAATATTAGGATATGACAAGTATAACCCGGTAGATGACTCCATATACCATGCGAGTGTAAATATCCAGGATTTATACCATGCAAGTGATATTCTTAGTTTACATGTACCTTTGACAGCTGAAACCAAGGGGTTTTATAACTATTCCTTTCTTCAACAATTCAAAAAGCCTATTATCTTATTAAACAGTGCCCGGGGAGCGATCTTACCACTAAATGATCTGGTACAATTAATTAAAGATGGAAAAATAATAGCAGCCGGCCTTGATGTTTTCGAAAAAGAACCATTTAGTCAACTATCACGAAATGAGAAAGATACCTATGAGTATTTGATCTCATCCCCTGTAGTACTTTTATCTCCCCATGTTGCAGGTTGGAGTATAGAATCATATAGGCGGATCAACGATGTATTAGTAGAAAAGATCAAGCACCTGAAAGCCACAGGTTTGATAGATTGACCATTCTCATGCCGAATTTATTACCTGTAAGGTTTCCAACTAGAATGGTTGGGTAATTGGTATCGCATACCTCTATCTTTAGATCCTGATTTTTTAAAACCTAAGTTAAAGAGAAGTTGATTAAGAATTTTACCAGGTTAACCCAGTACATCCTGGAAAAACCCTTACTTACATCATTCCTGGTGTTGTTTGGGCTTTCTTTGGTAGTAATCACGTTCAGTCTACCCCACTACATAAATAGGTTTGATGTTTTTTTTCCCCAAATATTGGTAGAAGCACATGGGATGCTATTTGATGTGGCCATAATCGGTATTCTTATTTTCTGGCTTAATAAGATAGGAGACGAGCGTCGACGAGTTAAAACCTACCTGGATGAGATAGATGATTTTAGGTTATGGGAATCAGACGAGGCAGCTTTCCGTACGGTTGGAAATATTAAAAGGCTCAATCAAAATAAAATTTATAACATCAATTTAGTTAACTGCTATCTGGCTAAAACAAATTTGAGCCATGTTAACCTTTCCAGCTCCAATTTGAATAGCAGTAATTTAAGTAGCGCAAACTTGGTAGGTTGTAATTTTGAGAATGCAAGGCTCAATCAAACCAATCTAGAAAACGCACAACTAAACCAGGTTAACCTCAGCCATTCTTTTGCCAGTGGTGCAAATTTTAAAGATGCTGTACTAATCAAAGCAAATTTCGAAAACGCATTTCTAATCAAAACAGACTTCTCCAATGCTTTTTTGATGGAAGCAAACCTCAGAAGTTGTCATGTGACTGGTGCCAACTTCAGTAATGCTAACCTGTACAAGGCTGATCTTAGAGGAATCCAAGGTCTGGATATTGAAAATCTGGCAAAGGCAAAAACCCTGTTTCTCGCCAAATTTGATGATGAAGTTAAGGATGAGCTTACGCTTCGTAACCCACAATTAATGGGACGAGAGGCCTTGACTCATAGCTAAAATTAACCATCATCAGTTAACACCCATTGCTTCTTGTATTCCCTGGTAAATTCATTACCTTTGATCACCCAAAGACAACTTTTTTAATAAAGATCTACTCATTGAGTAGATCTTTTTGTTACGGTTTTTATTGACAATTGTAGTATATTCAATAAACAATAACGGATGTAAAGTAGTCTGTCGGTTCCCTCAGGAAACCGTATTTTGTTATACCATAATCATAAACTAGATGTCCGAAATTTCATATTACACAGAGAAAGGGTTAAATAAGCTTAAGGAAGAATTGAGTTGGCTAAAATCTAAAGGACGATCTGATATCGCTAAACAAATAGCCGAAGCGAGAGATAAAGGAGATCTGAGTGAAAATGCAGAGTACGATGCGGCAAAGGATGCCCAGGGCCTATTGGAATTAAAGATAGCTAAACTGGGGACTGTTGTTGGCAATGCACGAGTGATTGATGAGTCTAAGATAGATACTTCAAAGGTGTCAATTTTATCAAAGGTTAAGATAAAAAACATCAAAAATGGGATGGAGATAACCTATACCATAGTGTCTGAAGAAGAGGCGGATCTAAAAGCACAAAAGATATCAGTTAAGTCTCCAATTGGACAAGGATTATTGGGAAAGAAAGTAGGAGAGAAAGCTGTTGTTACCGCTCCAGGTGGAAAATTGCAGTTTAAGATCCTAAATATAGGAATGTAGTGTCTAGTATTTTTACAAAAATTATAAATAGAGAAATCCAAGGACATATTGTGGCCGAGGATGGCAATCATATTGCTTTTCTGGATATAAACCCATTGGTGATGGGACATACCCTGGTAGTGCCCAAGGCCGAGATAGATTACCTGTTTGATATGGAGGATGCTGCGTTCATTGAGTTACAACAATTTGGAAAGGAGGTAGCCAGGGGATTGAAAAAAGCAATACCATGTCTACGCGTTGGAGTAGCTGTCATCGGCTTAGAAGTTCCACATTGTCATATCCATCTTATTCCACTTAATAATATGGACGATATTAATTTTAGCCGCCCCAAATTAAATCCCACGCCTGAAGAACTAGCCTCAATCGCGGATGTTATACGCAAAACAGTACCTGGTGTCAATTCTGGGTTTAGCTCTCACTAGCGGCACTCGGTCAGCGGTGAGGCAAGCTTTGGCGTAAGCGTTAGGAAGTCTAATGATAATCCGGGTTGAATCAAGCTTATCTCCTTGCTATTTAGCCTCAATACATGGATTTATTTGAGACGATGAGGATTTTCCCTTAAAAATGATTTCCAGTTTTTGGCTGAACCTTGAGGCCGTTCATTTTGAAAATGATGGCATACAGCTACTGCAAGCGCATCAG
>QIMC01000391.1 GCA_003232185.1 Flammeovirgaceae bacterium
TTAATCAAAACTATAAAATCTTAGAAACTTAAACCCATGGATAGAATGAAAATCCAATCCTTTTGCCGTTTATGGCAGCAATTTTTTAGCAGTTTTCGAGTATAAATAAAAATATTGGAGATATTTGAGACAAAAATTAATAATGTCTACAATTTCCTCAGCACCCATTGGAATTTTTGACAGTGGCATAGGAGGTTTAACCGTTGCACAGGCAATAAAGAGGGAATTGCCCAATGAACAGATCGTTTATTTTGGGGATACTGCACACCTGCCATATGGAGACAAGTCGACCGCTGCCATTCAATCCTATTGTATCAAAATAACCCAATTGCTGCTGGAAAGGGGCTGTAAACTTATTTTGATTGCATGTAACTCGGCCAGTGCCGTAGGATACGAACTGGTAAAAGAGTATGTGGGAAAAAGAGCCAAAGTATTAAATGTCATTGATCCGGTAGTCGATTACCTTCGCGAACTTTATCCAGGAAAGCGGGTTGGACTGATAGGAACTAAGCAAACAGTTAATTCCCAGGTTTACCAACAAAAAATAAATGCTTTGGGTCGGAGAATCACTTTGCATTCTTTAGCTACACCGCTATTGGTGCCCATGATCGAAGAAGGGTTCTTTAAGGGCGAGATTTCTGAGAAAATAATTGAAAAGTATCTTAATGATCCCTGGCTGGAGGACATTAAAGGAATAATCCTGGGATGTACCCACTATCCATTAATAAAGCAACCGATACAGAAATTTTACGGGCAGCAAGTTGAAGTAATAGACAGCTCGGAAATTATGGCTAAAGCCTTAAAATCATTTTTGGGATTTCATAATTTATACAACAGGAATTCAACCAATTCAGATCACTTTATGGTCTCTGATTTTACGGAGTCATTTGAAGAGTCTACCAGGTTGTTTTTTGGAGAAGCAGTTAATTTGGAATTAATGCCGTTATGGGATTAAAGCGGGCAACCTACAGTGAAATTTTTATTAACTTTGTGATAATAAACCTTTTCTATGAGCGATGCAATAAAGCATGAGTGTGGTATAGCGCTAATTCGTCTACGCAAACCGTTACAATATTATATTGAAAAATACGGGACGCCCTTATACGCGGTAAAAAAGTTATATCTCTTGATGGAGAAACAGCATAATCGGGGCCAAGATGGTGCTGGAATCGCGAATATTAAATTGGAAGTTTCTCCGGGTATGCGATACATTAGTCGATATCGTTCTGTCAAACCCCAACCAATCCTTGATGTGTTCTCTAAACTTGAAAAGAAGTACGAGAAGGCACGAAAAGAAGGCGGGGATAAATTCTTTAAAGCGGAGTGGCTACAGAAAAACTGTTCATTTACAGGCGAAGCCTGGATGGGGCATCTTCGATATGGTACCCATGGGGGGAATAAAATTGAAAATTGTCAGCCCATGTTGCGTCAGAATAATTGGCGTAGTAGAAACCTGGTATTGGCAGGCAATTTTAACATGACCAATCTCGACAAGCTATTCGAAACTTTAGTAAACCTTGGGCAACATCCAAAGGAAAAAGTAGACACCGTTACTGTATTGGAGAAAATGGGACATTTTCTGGATGAGGAAAACCAAAGGTTATTTGACAACTACAAAGGAGCATTTACCAATCAGGAAGTATCTGCAAAAATTGAGAACGAACTCGATTTACCAACAGTGCTAGAACGTTCGTGCAGGGACTTTGATGGAGGTTATGCAATAGTAGGAATGACCGGCAATGGGGCCAGTTTTGTAGTAAGAGATCCAGTAGGAATCAGACCTGCTTACTATTATGCAGATGACGAAGTCGTAGTCGCTGCCTCGGAAAAACCAGCCATTAAAACCGCATTTAATGTTGAATATAATGAGATTCAGGAGATCAAACCAGGACAGGCACTGGTGATAAACAAGCAAGGAGAATATAGTCAGCACACCATCACCGAACCTCTGGAGAAGAAATCCTGTAGTTTCGAACGGATTTATTTTAGTAGGAGCTCTGACCCTGATATTTATAACGAGCGAAAGAATCTTGGCAGGTTGCTGGTTCCACAAATTTTGAAATCGATCAACTTTGACTTAAAAAACACTGTTTTCTCTTATATTCCCAATACTGCTGAAACAGCTTTTTTAGGAATGATAAATGGATTGGAAGAATTTTTAGCAGATCGAAGAAAAGAAGTGATATTGGATTCTAAACCCCATATGGGGTCCCTGGAAGACATACTAAATTTCAGGCCAAGAATTGAAAAATTGGTATTGAAGGATGCCAAATTAAGAACTTTCATAACTGATGACGTTCACCGAAATGATCTGGTTGCTCATGTCTATGATACTACCTATGAAGTAATTAGGAAACATCAGGACACGGTAGTAATAATTGATGATTCAATCGTACGGGGTACAACTTTGGAAGTTAGTATTCTGGCAATGCTAATGCGGCTTGAGCCCAAGAAAATAGTAATTGTTTCTTCTGCACCTCAGATTAGGTATCCTGACTGTTATGGTATAGACATGTCTCGAATGAAGGATTTTATTGCTTTTCGAGCGGTTAAAGAGTTGTTGGAAGAGAACAATATGGACGACTTAGTGGAACAAGTATATCAGAAATGTCTTGAATCAACAGGTGATCATGAGAATTATGTCAAGCAGTTATATCAACCATTTAGCTACGAGGCAGTTTCACAGAAAATAGCAGACATTATATCCTCCAGATATTCAGATATTGAGGTGGAGGTCATATATCAAACGGTAGAAAATTTAAATAAAGCTATCCCCAATCACTTGGGAGACTGGTATTTTACCGGAAATTACCCAACTCCCGGGGGAAACCAGGTAGTAAACCGGGCACTTGTAAATTATATGGAAGGTAAAGGAGTAAGGGCCTACTAACCGGCAAATATCAACCCCCTAGACTGGTTATAGGTTAAGCTTGCGATCCTACGACCAGTGACTTATACCGCAAAACTTTCACCGCATCCACAGGTTCTGCTGGCATTGGGATTGATAAACTGAAATCCTTTACCATTAAGTCCGTCAGAAAAATCCAAGGTGGTGCCTAAAAGGTAAAGCAGACTTTTTTTATCAACTAAAATTTTCACCTGGTTGTCTTCAAAAATCTGATCAGCTTCGCTGATCTCCTGGTCAAAGCTCAGGTTGTACATTAAACCGGAACATCCTCCTCCGGTAACTGAGACCCTAAGGTGCCGCTCTCCTTGCTTACTCTCATCTTTTCTCAACTCCAATATCCTGCCTTTCGCTTTCTCAGTTACTTTGATCATAATTCCTCCTTTGCTAATGCTTAACTCCCAAAAAAATCTGCAATACTATAAATTTATTGCCAGGGTACAAATATCAATTTATCTATATAAACTTTATATGCTGCATAAAAGTTTCGACCTTGCAAAGATAACTAATTCTAAAAAGAAGTTCAATAATATGTTAAAATTGGAGCATCTGGGGATTGCCGTTAAAAATCTATCGGAAGCCGATGAATTGTATGGCCGTTTGTTGGGAACAGGTCCTTACAAGCGAGAAAAAGTGCCTTCAGAGCATGTGACTACCTCTTTTTATAGAGCCGGGGAAGTTAAGATTGAATTATTGGAAGCAACCAGTGATGAGAGCCCGATTGCACGTTTTATCAAAACCAGGGGAGAAGGCATTCATCATGTAGCTTTTGAGGTTCAAGACATCGCCCTGGAGATCCAAAGGTTACGGTCGGAGGGCTTTCAGGTTATAAATGAACAGCCAAAAAAAGGAGCTGACAACAAATTGGTTGCCTTTGTCCACCCTAAATCTGTAGGTGGTTTACTGGTGGAGTTGTGCCAGGAAATAAGCTAGTGTTGTCTCAAGTGTAATGTGGCTTACCCGACACATTATGCTTGACACGACACTAGCGATACTGGATGGATTTATAGTGCTTATTTTTCTTCTTTCCCTGACCAGTTTTGTACTGAGGTCGAACCCCACAGGATACCAAAAAGGCCAATAAAAATGTTAAAAGATAAATCTGAATTGTCGCGTACGGAGTTGGAACGGTTAGGCGAGTTTGGTCTGATCGACCACCTTGCAGAAGGTACAAAGTTGGTTCAGCCGTCTTCTATTATGGGAATTGGGGATGATGCGGCAGTTATTGAACTTAAGAATCGGTCCATACTGGTGTCTTCTGACATGTTGATGGAGGGAGTACACTTTGACCTGGCTTATACCCCATTAAAGCATCTTGGATACAAAGCAGTAGCAGTGAACGTTTCTGACATTGCTGCTATGAATGGCACTTGCAGTCAAATTACTGTTAGCATCGGGTTAAGCAACCGGTTTTCCTTGGAGGCCATAGATGAACTGTATGAGGGGATATGGCAAGCATGTGCCCATTATAGATGCGATTTGGTTGGGGGCGATACCACATCCAGCCGTGCGGGGTTAGTAATATCGATTACCGCTATTGGTTCAGTGGAATCCGAAGTATTGACCACCAGAGGTAAGGCTAAATTACATGATTTAATTTGCGTAAGCGGAAACCTGGGTGCAGCATATATTGGGCTGCAGATATTAGAGCGGGAAAAGCAAGTGTTTCTTTCAGATTCAGAAATGCAACCCCAACTGGAAGCTTACGAATATATAGTAGGCAGGCAATTGAGAGCAGAAGCACGAACAGATGTTGTTGCATGGTTGAAAGAAGCCGGCATAGTCCCAACCGCAATGATCGATATCTCAGATGGCCTGGCGTCGGATCTTTTACATATTTGTAAACAATCGGGAGTAGGGGCCAAGGTATATGAAGACAAACTTCCTATTGATGCCACTACCAAAGATACAGCCTTGGAATTCAAGCTTAACCCTACTACTGTAGCTTTACACGGAGGCGAGGATTATGAATTGCTGTTTACCGTTGACCAGGAAAATCATGCAATCATTGAGGGCCAATCTGAAATTTCTGTAGTTGGACACATAACCGATGCCAGCCAGGGTGCAACATTGGCCTCTATTAAAGGAGATATGGTGGAATTGGAAGCTCAGGGTTGGAGACACTTTTGAGCAATAGAAC
>QIMC01000124.1 GCA_003232185.1 Flammeovirgaceae bacterium
TCAGTTGATTACTAACATTAGTATGTGGATAATTTAACAACTTAGTTGATTTTATGAAATTTTAACTTCCTTTGGTTGTGCAACAAGCACAATAAATACACCCGTGTTCACATCCTTGATAGGGGTTGAGTGAATGCATGACACCAAGATCCGGGCTTTCTGATTTGCTAATGATTTTTTTGACAGATTCAAAAAAGAACTTCGTTTGTGGCCGGGGCGTGGTTATTTCATCAATCCCTGCAAGATCATCAGTACTATAATGTAGTTGATCAAATGGATTGGGCACATGCATTTGAGTGCCTCTTCCTTTGATAAATCGGTCGGCCATGATTAAAAATACTAATATAAATAGGATAAAACTATAAATGATAGTAATTATAGATAGAAAATCTATGTATATGTTGTAACTTTTTTCCCAAAATACCGTGAATACACATATCTATTTATCGTAATCGATTTTTAAGCAAATAAGAACCATGAAAAAATTAACATTACTTTCAGGATTTATACTATTAGGTGCTGTGGCAGCAGTGGCCCAGTCAACCTGGGATTTTGATAAGGCACATTCAAGTATCACCTTCAGCGTAGATCATCTAGTGATTTCCGAAGTAGTTGGAAATTTCGGAACCTTTGAAGGAACCCTGGAATCTCCCAACGACAATTTTGAAGGAAGCACTGTGAATTTCACTCTTGAAGTGAATAGTATTAATACTGACAATGAAAAAAGAGACGGTCATCTTAAGTCCGACGATTTTTTCAATGCTAAAAAATACCCAAATATCACTTTTACAGGGAAATCCTTAAAACACGTTGATGGAAAAATGTATAAACTGGAGGGCGAACTTACCATCAGGGATGTAACTAAGTCCGTAGTTTTGGACGCAAAGCACGGTGGAACAATTACCGATAATCGCGGAAATATAAAAGCTGGATTCAAAATAACCGGGGTTATCAATCGATTCGATTATAACCTGAAATATAATCCCGCGCTTGAGGCCGGAGGGTTGGTAGTAGGAGAAGAGGTGGAAATTATTTGCAATATTGAGCTAATGAAACAATCCTAGCACCTCGGAATTGGCATACTCAATTTTGGCGGAGTGCGGTAACTGCTGATTCGAATAGATGTTTTGGATGATCAGCTTGGGGTAGGGGAGCGTTTTTAGAATGATGGAAACGAATCCTCCTCCTCATCGGTGTTGATTCTAAGGAAGTAGTCCTGATGATGAAAAGCGGTTGGGTCGTCTACGGTAATAAACTGAAGGGATTCCGGGCGAAAACTGTGTTTGTACACTTTTCCTTCTTTTCCTGTCCAGCTACATTCAATCAGGCGTTGTCCAAATACCGAACAGACATTCATGACGTCCTGGGGGCTGGTAATCAAACTAACGGTGTCGCCAATTCTAAAATCGTGCATGGTGCTAGTGTCATAGATTAGTTTCATAAATATAATACCTCTGATAAGATTTCCTATAGTCGGCACTATGGAATATTCATAAGAGTTTGCGATATTTGAACCTAAAAGAGCGGAGTACACGTTTACTCACACACTCACACACTCACACACTCACACACCCACACCCACACCCACACCCACACTCAATATGGGGATTTAGCTCAGTTGGTTTAGAGCGCTTGCTTGACAGGCAAGAGGTCGCTGGTTCGAATCCAGTAATTCCCACATGAAAAGACCTCCGGAGATCCGGAGGTCTTTTCATGTGGGGGATCCCAAACAGGATCACCGAAGGTAATCCAGCCAGCCGTAGCAGTCAGGCAGGTCCCACGGTGATTTCTAAAGAGTTATTATAGTATGTTTTGTAACCTGCTCTAATCATTTATTTGATTAAATTTGATTGGTGTCCGGATAAATTTTATTCTTAGGATAAATCACCCCGTACCGCTATTAATCAATGGTTTTTATTCAATACATAAAAGCACCCCTTAACTAAATCATTAGCTTTACAATGGAGAGAGCTCCACCCCCTACGCCATCGGCCGTCACCAGCGGGGGACAGCAAGCAACTATGTTCCATATCCGCTCTGGGAGCACTTTACATTTCAAATGTCCCCCTAAAGGAGGGGGAAGGGGGAGGAAAATTGAATTCAGCAACACATTTTAACCGGACACTAGTAAGTGTGCCTTGAAGTATTACTCAAAGACGTTGAGTAATTACATGCTGTTAATATGATGATGGAAGGCCCATCGAAGGGAGTGACAGACAAATCCTTCAAACCACTTTGTGGTGCAGTTGTCCGAAAGGTAAATGTACTGAGCGACAAAGAAAAGGCCATGCCAAGAGCAGGTCAAGTGAGACTCAGGGAGCTGAACGAGAGTGAACCCCCATATTAAAACATCGATACGTCCATATACTCTGCTAAAATTAGAGGGATTCACTGGTCTCTAAGAATAAAGTCTACCAGCGGTAATCTGGAGCCTTCGGCAGACATGGCGGCCCAAAGCGGCCAGTCAGAATAATTATAAATTACCAATGACAAATTTATTGCTTGTGTTTTTTTTCGTAATTTGAAATTCGTAATCCGCAATTGAAATATTCATGTCCCAATCCCGACAACTTGCTGCCATTATGTTTACTGACATCGTTGGGTATACGGCCTTGATGGACGAAGATGAGCAGAAGGCATTTGAGCTACTAAAAAAGAATCGACAGGTCCAGAGACCACTTATCGAAAAATATAACGGTAAGTAGGTTGAAAGAAATGGGAGACGGTGTGCTAGCCAGTTTCTCTACCGTTACCGATGCCGTGTATTGTGCCGCAGCTATTCAGAAAACTTGTGAAGATGAGCCTAACCTGAATCTAAGAATAGGTATCCATCAAGGCGAGGTAGTATTTGATGGAGAAGACGTATTTGGTAGTGGGGTAAATATAGCTTCACGTCTGGAACCTTTGGCTCCGGTTGGAGGTATTCTCGTGTCAGAGTCCGTTCATAATAACCTTATAAACAAGAATGATGTTGAATCCACCTATGTAGGTGAGAAACAATTAAAAAATGTAAAGAAACCGGTTAAGGTTTACCAGGTGCAGGTTGAGGGAGTGGAACTGAAGGTTAAACCTGAGTTATCTGCTCCTCAACAGCATGTATCCACAAAGGTCAGTAATCCAAGATAGATGGCCTTTAAAATAGCAGGAGTTTTAATAACCCTTCTGCTGTCTTATTTCTTGTATTCCAACTTTAGCACCCAACAGGCGTTAACTGACGCCCCACCGGAGATTACCGACAAATCTATTGCAGTGCTTCCATTTAAGAATGACAGCCCGGATGCTGACAACCAGTACTTCGCTGATGGAATGATGGATGAAATTCTCAATCATCTACAGAAGATCGCCGAACTGGGTGTTAAGTCAAGGACTGCAGTTGAACCCTATAGAAATAGTACACTAAGTTTTACTACTATAGCCCAGGAACTTAATGTGTCCTTTGTTTTGGAGGGGGCTGTAAGAAAGTATGGCGACCGGTTCCGGGTTACCACCCAGCTTATTGAGGTTGAGTCAGGAAACCATCTGTGGTCCGAAACTTACGACGGAGTTTTCTCCGATACCATTTTTGTAGTCCAGAGCAATATTGCTAAAAAAATAGCTTCCTCGCTGAATGCGGTTATCACCCCTGAGGAAGAAGGTAGCCTTAACAAAACTCCTACCCCGGATGTTGCAGCATATGATTTATATATAAGAGGGAATCATGAGAGATTAGCTTATTTTTGGTCAAGGGATGAGCAGCACTTAAAATTTGCTCATAACCTATTTGATGAAGCCCTAACGATTGATCCAAATTATTTGCAGGCCATCGTTGGTAAAGGTGAGACATTCATTAATGGGTCTAACCCTGATTCAGCATTTACCTATGCGAATAGAGCTATAGATCTTGATCCTAACTATAATAGAGGATATGGATTGAAGGGAGAGTGTTATATGAGACTGGGCAAGAGTGATCTTGCCATAGAGTTTTTCTTAAAGGCCATCGAATTACCTCCAAAGGATGATTTTTGGTTCTGGTATCATGAGGCTTTAGGGAGTGTGTATATACAGCAGAAAAATGATATACCGAAAGGCTTACCCTATATCAAAAAGAGCCTTGAAGCGAGTATCGGATTTCGACACTATAGGCAGGTAGGAAGTACTTACTTAACATTTGGGGACTATGAAACAGCCGATAAGTATTTCCAAAAGGGTTTAGAGCGGCGACCAAATAATCTATCAATATGGATGTACAGTCAGATGATGCTTGTTCAAGGTAAATATCAAGAAGCCTTTCAATTTGCTGATTCGATTTGTCAAAAGCTAAATCCAGGATGTTTTTCAATCTTAATTCAAGCATCATTATTGCTTGGTGAGTTTGAGCAAGCGGAGCAATATTACAACCAATGGCAAAGCACTGGGTCAAACTCATTTGCCCGCTCATACAATTATCAAATTGGTTACGTTTATCAAAAGTTAGGTAAAACTGTAGAAGCCGAAAAAATATTTGATGAAAAAATTCAACAACTCGAAGCTGAACTGGCAAATGAGCAGAGAAACGTCTACGGGGTATTGCCTTATTACGAGCTCATTGATCTTTCCAGGATACATGCTTTCCAGGGTAATAAAAAGCAAGCCCTGAAATACCTGGCTGAATATGCTAAACGAGGATTCATGTATGGGTGGCACGACTTCATTTTGATTGATCCCTTTTTTGAAAGCCTCCGAAACGATCCTGAGTTCAAATCAATTGTCCAGCAGGCACAGGATAAAAAGGCAGTATTAAGGGTGCAAGTCAGTGAGATGGAAGAGCGGGGAGAGCTTACTCTTTGACGGTTCAACAAACGCCCGCTATTGGCAGGCAGCCATTCACGTGATATGAATGAATATCCATTTTGGAGCTATATTATATTTCATGCCTAGACCCAATTGAGATGGGCTAGTTACTATACAATTGCATTCTGCTTAAATAAATTGTCATCCCGAAAACGTAAGCTGCGATAGCAAATAACCATTTCGAAAATTTAGGTATTTGAATAGATGCCAAATTAAGAGTAACCACCACCATCAAGAGAATAGTTAGTCCGATAGAAAAAGATGATTTGTTAAAAAAAAATTCGAATAGAAAGGCAAACGACACTATAAGACCTGTATAATCAACAGCAAGTCCAGTGTATGTTTTGCCACCAGTAAGACCGTATATGTTGAAATAACTTAAACGAATTGCACAAGCAGCTATAATGGCGAATCCTACGGGTAAGGTCCAAAGACTATAGTTAGTATAACTTAATAGAATAATTGCAGGTAAAACTCCAAAACTCACAATATCGGTTAATGAATCCAGCTGTCCTCCAAAAGCTTTATCACCATGAGTTCTGTACTTAATTTTGCTAGCGATCAGCCCGTCTAACCAATCAAACAAAACTGCCCAAAGCCCGCCAATAACTGCAAAGTAGATATTGCCTTGTATTGCGAAATAGATACCCAAAAATGCGCTGAGTAACCCACACAAGGTACAGATATTTGGCAAATCGATTAGGAAACTTATCATGCTCGGCTGAGTTGATAATTTTTCGACATTTAGGGCATGAGAATTATTATTCTCGCCCTTGTATTCTTTTGTGTCATGGATTAAATCATTTTTAAGCAATTTCATAAGCGAGTGTTTTAGTTAGAGCTTTTTCCGTAGATACTATTGGAAATAGTTTTACTGCTTCTGTTAAATCACCTACAGTGTCAATCTCATACCATGCTTTTTTGTCAAAGGATACCGCTTGAAATGATAGAATACCCTCATTCACTAATTCTGAAAATACAGTTTCGTAATATCCATTGACCTTTCCATCATTGATATGCAAATCCAGCCGTTTTGAAATAGTTTTCCATGAATCAAGCGAGAAGCTGTAAATATTCACGGTTTTATACTTAGTCTCATTCTGAAAAACCGTGGTGTCATTTTTAAATTCCATCACTTTTTGATCAACATCAATGGTTACCGTTGTTCCATTCATCCAATCTCTAATGCCGGCCACAGCAAGTCTATCAGGGTATATCATTTCGCTTAAAAGAGAATGGTCAAATACCAAGTCACTTTCTAAGAGCAGAAATGGTTCTTTTATAATATTTCTTGCTATCCAAAGTGAATAGATATTGTTTGTTGTTTTATAAAATGGACTATGTACATATTCTATGATCATATCATGATATGTAGTACCAAGAAAATCTTCAATAGCAGCATTGAGATATCCCGTTACTACCACTAGTCTTTTGAAACTTTGCAATCTTAGGTTCTCCACAAGTCGACCTAAGATTGATATTTCGTTAACAAGCGTCAGGCATTTGGGTGAGTTGTGAGTTAATGGTAGTAGTCTACTGCCAGTTCCTGCAGCCAATAATAAAGCTGTTGTTATACGTTTTGGAGAAGGGTTCTCCTCTAATGTCATTTCCATTCTTGAAATTTTAAGTAGAAAATTTAGGGGCACAACATCCCATAAGTGCAAAAGCGCAGTTATAAATCTTTTAACAAGACTGCTAGCCCATATCCCAATGAAAGAAATGAATTTGTCGGCTTGATGGAAAGTGCCTATTATAGGCTGTCGACTAAATTGATCGTGTTTAACGGAAATGAAAAGGCATAAACCTTGATACAAAGGTACCAATAAATAATTACCAATTATTTACATTCACTTTTTGTCTTAAAACCCAACGGCCGCTTTTGGTCCAGGCAGGTAAGCTGCCGTTCACGAGATGTAAATTAATTTCTGTTTGGTGGTCCTTAATGAACTATATTGATAGGCTACAAGAAGAATCCTAACGGTTGTTGTCAATGGTACCTTCAATCCGACCCAGAGTATCACTAATTTTGGCCAGTAGCTCGATATCTCTAGGCGTTGGTACGGAAGTTTCCTTTTCGTCCTCCGCCATACGTCGCAGTATGTTGAATACTTTGATCACCAGAAACATTACTATGGCCATCACCAGAAAATCCATGGTGACTTGTAGGAAATTTCCGTAGGTGAGTATGATCTCAGATTGCAGCACGGTTCCCTCCGAATCCAGTTGTTCAGTCATTATCACAGCTTGGAGGTCTGTGAAATTTACTTTACCAAGGAGGTAGCCCAAAGGCGGCATGATGATGTCTTGAACCAATGACGAAACTACTTTGCTCGAAGCTGCTCCAATGATGATACCCACTGCCATATCAATCATATTCCCTTTAATGGCAAATTCCTTAAATTCCTGTATCATTTTCATTATTTTAATTGTGTTTTTTTAAACTAAATCCATAAGAGCAGTTAAGATAGAGGTAAAGTTGAAATTAATCGATTCAATGACGAATATGGTTCCAATAAATTATGAACTATGTATAGCTCAACTTCGCCACAAACCCTTGAAATAGCTTGCACGAGCAATATGTAGTTGCTATATTTGAGTATGTATGTCCAATGTAGCAGTGTATATCAAAAGACAAGCAAGACCTTAAGCTTTAACCGAAAGCTGGTAGAATCATACCGTGACCCCCAGACCAAGAAACCTCGCAACAGGAATTAGAAAAATTGCCCATACTGGAACGGGCAAGGCTTATCCTCCAACATGGAGGGGGTAAACACCTCAGGACTGACGAATGGCAAGAACTGGACAAAGCAGGGGATTTTGACCACACACAGCCTGATGTTAAAGTGGGAGACGTGTATTCAGGCGCAGGCTCTGCTGTAGCTTATTATAATTTTCAGAAAAGCGGTTTACAATCAGCCCTTTCGGGCCAGTTGTCAAAAAGCACATTGAGAGTGGTCAAGGAACTGGTGTTACACCAATTGCTAAACCCAAGTAGTAAATCACATTTCATTAAGGTTCGTAAGTGCGAATACCTCTATGGCCTTGAAGGGAAACCCTGTTTATCTAAAACTACCCTATACCGCGCCATGGATGAATTGGAAAGCCAGTTTGTGCCCGTCAGGGAACAGATAAACCTTCTGAACAGGCACAAAAGCCCTATTTTGCTCTACGATCTAAGCAACAGCTATTTCTGTGGTACAAAAGCAGAGTTGGGCGGTTATGGGCAGAGCAAAGAGAAACGCCACGACAGGCACATAGTCACTTATGGATTGGTCACCAATCAGCAGGGCCAACCATTGGATATTAAGGTATGGAAAGGAGGCACTGCCGATGCCAATACAGTGGTAGGCCAGTTTACAGATTGGCAAACCAGTTATCAGGCCGAAAGAGGAATCTGGATAGCCGATCGGGGTATGAGTGGACAGAAAAACATAGCAGAAGTGACCAATATGGGGCTCGATTACATCACGGGTGTTCCCGGCTCGGCCCAGATAGCGTTGCTCAAAGAACAGACAGAAACATCCCCTGAACTATTTGACCAGCAGGATTTGGCCGAATTTGAGTATGAAAACAAACGTTATGTTCTATGTAGACACAACAGTAAAGGCTATCGCAGGGAAATCCAATATGCCAAAAATCGCAGGAAAGCCTATCAAGCACTCTTAAAGGTACAATCCAGTCTACAGAACAAGAACAAAGAAAAACTATACCACCGGGCCATGAAGGCATTGGAACAATACAGCCAAACACCTTTTTGGGAAATACAAGTAAGGCCCTTACCGCTCAAAGACAAGAAAGGCCAGCCAAGGTATCAACTCATCTTTAAGCTAAACAGGAGCCAGGTAAAACTTTACAATCAAATTGTCCATTATTACCTGCTGCAAACCAATCTGGACAAACAAGCATACCCCGCTCAACAGATACAACAGGACTATAAGGGATTGCACCAGATAGAGCGATGTTTCAGGCAATTGAAGGACTCCTTGGACATCAGGCCCATCCGTCACTGGAGAGAAAACAGGATCAAGGCCCACATTTATCTTTCGTTCCTCAGCTTATGGCTACTCAAATATATCGAAGGGCGGTGGAGAGAAAAGGAAATCACTTCGGAGGTAAAAGCCACCCTATCCTATTGGAACGACAACCTTAAGCTATGTCAACTGCTCGATCAAAATAATCAACCGGTCAACCTCAAATGGAACAGGGGAGAAAATGCTCGTCACACCATTAGAGAGATCAAAACATATGGGGAGCTGTCCGCTATCAAACC
>QIMC01000201.1 GCA_003232185.1 Flammeovirgaceae bacterium
TTAAGTATCAAATCACTTTATCTATTCAACATCCCTCCACCGATACTATTGCAGTTGACAAAAACAATCACCCATTCAGGAGTGAAAACGGTCAGGTATTGGTCCGACCCGGAGGGCACGGCGCATTACTATCAAACCTCAATAAGATAAACACTGATCTTGTTTTTATCAAGAACATAGATAATGTAGCTCCTGATGCGATTAAACCACTTATGGTACGGTATAAAAAAGCAATGGCCAGCATATTATTGGAGAATCAGGCAAGGATTTTCAAGTATCTAAGCCAACTGGATGAACTACCTAAGTCAACTAATTCTTTACTTGAAGAAGAAATATGCAGCTTTCTGCAAAATTCATTGGGTAGATTGTTGGGTAGTAATTTTAGAAATCTTCAGCCTGAGCAGCGAAAGAAGTATCTTCATGACCTCCTCAATCGACCATTAAGAGTATGTAGTGTGGTCCGTACTGAAAAAGTAACCGGCGGTGGTCCATACTGGGTAATATCCCAAAATGGTGATCAATCACTTCAGGTAGTAGAAAATGCGCAGTTAGATAGCTCGAACGCTCCTGATACAATAACATCCGAATACGCTCATATCACCGACTTGGTCTGTGGAGTAAGGAGTTATACAGGTAAAAAATTCGACCTGATGAAATACTTTGATCCACAAACAGGGTTTATTACGGAAAAATCCCACCAGGGAATAAAAATAAAAGTCCTGGAACATCCAGGGTTATGGAATGGAGGAATGTCCTACTGGAATACCATATTATTGGAAGTGCCTGACACCATCTTTCATCCGGTGAAATCGGTTATGGATCTGCT
The DNA here is from genome assembly GCA_003232185.1 of Flammeovirgaceae bacterium. GTDB lineage: Bacteria > Bacteroidota > Bacteroidia > Cytophagales > Cyclobacteriaceae > SZUA-3. The sequence goes on from QIMC01000201.1 coordinate 827, forward strand.
GGAAAAGAATCACCAACCCGTTTGATTTTATTATACATCGCAAATTTCTACTCCCTGCTTCAGGGCAGCAATTTTATCATCCCATGTTGGAATAAATTCCTGCGCAACATAGCCGGTGTAGCCGGTTTCCAGGATGGCCCTCATTATTGCAGGGTAATTTAATTCCTGGGTTTCATTTATTTCGTTTCTTCCTGGGACGCCAGCGGTGTGATAATGGGCAATATACTCATGGTACTCCCGGATAGTAGCAATTACGTCTCCTTCCATGACCTGCATATGGTAAATGTCATAAAGAAGTTTAAATTTTGGTGAGCCTACTTTATCTACAAGTTTCACACCCCAGGGGGTATAGTCGCATTGATAGTCCTTATGGTTTACTTTGCTGTTTAGTAATTCCATGATTAAATTGATATTTCTTCGCTCTGCCAACTTTACCAACGGCTCCAAACCAATTGCACATTGCTCAAGGCCTTCCTCATCACCAATACCCCGGCGGTTACCAGAAAAACAGATGACGTGCGGCAGGCCATCATCTGCTGCCTGATTGATCAACCCTTCATATTTTTTCTGAAGTTTCTGGTGGTTTTTGGGTTCATTAAAACCATTTTCTATGCTAACAAAACTATCAGTTGCCACCGCACAAGTCAGTCCATTTTTCTGAACTATGACCCACTGGTCCGGAGACAAGATTTCAATTGATTTTAACCCCAAATCTTTTACCCCTTGTACAAATGTATCCATTGGGATACGGTTGTAGCACCAACGGCACACCGAGTGATTGATATTTCCTTTCAGCATAAGTGGGTTTGATTGATAAGTTTGCGATTTCCTGGATTTGATTGATGACGCATAAGCCACATTTCCGGAGCCTACTACTGCTGCACCCAGGGCGATTTTTTTCAGGGCGTTACGCCGTTGTTTTAGATGGTTCATTGATATTAAATAATTTTAATTATCTAATATCGCTTTTATATATAATAATTGCCAGTGTTTCCGCCTTCCTGTTGAAGAAATGTGCATTCGATGCCGTTGTGGTGAAAGCGAATATCCCCGTGGAGACCCGTCACTAAAAAGAGATTTTAGAATTTATAATTGATCTCAAACCGGACATTCCAGATAAAACCGATATCGCCGTAGCCCCGATAATCTATCGGATCAATTACTGTGTCATTGGTATCCGAAGAGCTGGTGTTGAGTTTTGATAAGTACCAACCAAGTCCCACTCCCTGGCTAATGCTTAACGATTTACTGATATTGAATACTAACCCATAACCCACGTAATTCTCCAGCTGCAGCTCTACGGTTTTAACGGTGTACTCCTGGTATTCGGAAAGTTGTAAGTTGAATGAATTTGCGCTCCAAAGGTCTTTTAGTCTTTGTACCCGTAGGTCGGCGGACATATAAAATGCCCACTTATTGTCCAAAACGCCAGGCCAAAAACGATAACCGATGCGGGCCCCGGACAATCGTGGCGATTGTGGTGACCGGTATCCGATATTGGATGCCACCAGAATAGTAGGAGCAAAAACTAATTGCTTTTTGTTGGTTCCCCAGGAAATATAAGGTTCCATTTGACCCCTGACGGAGTAGTCCAGGATCGATACGCTGGACGAGATGCCAACAGTTCTTATGGCCATTTTCTTTACCTGGGCCTCAAGGCCGGTGGTTAGCCAAAATAGGATTATTGTGATGATCAGTTGCTTCATTTTTTTTTATTTAAAGAGCTCCCACATCACTAAACCGCTGGATGTCGGTAGCTCGAAGTCCATTAGAGTGGCCACGGTAGAAGCAATATCCACTATTTGCCTGGGCTTATTTATCTCCCTGTTGGAATAAAAATCCGGCCCTGACGCGTAGAAGTTAATATGCATACATCCCTCACAGAAATCCCCATGGCTTACAAACCCATCTCTTATTCCGTCACTGTGTCTACCGTGGTCGTTGGTAACTATCAAAGTGGTGACGTCCTTGTAAAATGGATCGCTTTGTAAGAATTGCCATATATCATAAGTATATTGATCGGTTTCCTTGATGCTTTTGGTATAGTTTGTCCAATCATTTGCATGTCCATAGAAATCCGGTCCGCGAAAATGAATTAAGGTCATGCGTGGATGGTGCTTTTCAAGTAATGAAAGTGCCACATTAAGGGTTTTCTTATCATCACGGTTCTCAGTATTAACCATGGGATTAAATCTTCCTCTCCATTTGGGGTCAGCGCAATCGGCTAGAACACTCAATTTTTTCTTTCCGGTGATGATCTGTGCTTGATTCGGATTGCCACCATACTTTTTTAGCCACATTTGAAATATGGATGGGAAAAATGGGACTTCTGATCCATCATTGGCCATCCACTGGTAGTTGCCAGTGGTTATGGTAGCAACCCCAGAGGTGGTATAGGTGGCCCCGCGGTTAAAAAATCGATTATGATTGATACCAATCGAGGCTAATTCATTAGCGAAATGGGGAATGTTCACTTTTAAAGGATCTCCCCAAGTGTCTTGAAATCTAGGACCATCAATAACCACTATTACCAAGTGCCTGGTTTTATAATGGGAATCAGTACCGGTATTTTCAGGGTTAAAGCCTGGTTCGTTGGACTCGCAACTAAATACTAATAGCAGAGCTAAGTAAATAGAAAGATAAAACTGAAATTTATTTAATTTCATGTATGGAACAATTCAAGGGTAGTAAGTAATCAATTATTTAGTAAATTAGAATAGTCAGCCAGTTAGACATTTGTGCTTTGATGCGCATCTATTTCTTTACACAACGCCGGTTAAGGGGTAACGGTTGGTCGAACTGATCCTTAATAAAAAAAATTCTGTTTCAACCAACCCTTTTAGAAATCCGTGCGTTTAGTCTGGAGATTGCCGTATCCATAAAGACCGAAATTATTTCATGGTGTCAGCCGATTCCAAACATCTAAACACTCTGATTAACCTTTGTAGGAAAGGTTATGGGAAGCATCAGGAGGAGCTATATTTGATGTTCTATAATTACGCCATGAGCATATGTCTAAGATATTCTAAGGATCGCGAAGAAGCTGTGGAAATAGTTAATGACGGTTTTGTCAAACTTTTTAGCCATTTGGATAGATATAAAGAACACACCTCCTTCAAGGCTTGGCTGAGAAGGATACTGATTAATTCGTCGATTGACTACTATCGAAGAAATGAGAAACACTACCATAATGTTGATATTTCGTATGCCAAACACGAACACATATCAGAAGATGCAATTAGCAAGATCTCTGAACAGGAAATAATTGAGCAAATTCAGGAATTGCCTCAATCCTACCGCCTGGTATTTAACCTTTTTGTTATCGACGGATACAATCACCGGGAGATATCAAAAAAGTTGAACATTGGAGTAGGAACTTCAAAATCCAACTTAGCAATTGCTCGTAGTAAACTAAAGCGAAGGCTATTAAATATGAATCAACAAAGTGCATTGGGCCATGGATGATAGCAGATTTGACGATATTATAAAGAAAAAAGTTGATGCCTTTCGGGATCAAGGACATGATGCGCATGCATTAACTGACCTGAGAAAACGTTTGTCCAATTTACCAGCCAAAGGCAATGGTTGGACTGGAACAAGAACTGCCTATTTAGTGGGATCTATCATTCTATTTAGCTTAATCAATTTCGGAGTGGTGTGGTATTTTAGTGAAGGGAGGCATGAAATTCTATATAGTGAAATCGATCAACTGAAGAGTGAGCGCAGCCGCTTTATTGGTTTACAGCAAGAATTAATCAATTTAAGGTCTTCAAAAACCGACACGGTATACATTTATCGAGATGTGCTTAAGGTCCAAAATATTGGGGCACCGGTATCTTCAAATACCAATGATTATCAGAAAGCTGATAAACCTTACTACAGCGGTAGTAATGTCAACGCACAAGCAAGCCTCGGTGGATTTCATCTATCACCTACTGAGGAGCAAAAGATGTCGGAAGAATTGGAATCATTTTTAGAAAGAAACAATCTGTTACTAAAAGGAGACCTGGGAGAGATGATTTTAATAGTTCACAATCAGTCGGTGACTCCGGTTGGTGATTTCCCTTTAAACAGGAGCAATGGCACAACCCGCCCGGAAATGCCCGATAATTTGTCAAAAGTAGCTGCCTATGAGCAATTAG
>QIMC01000355.1 GCA_003232185.1 Flammeovirgaceae bacterium
TATTGATATCTCCAAGCCCTACGCCTCCTCCATTATAGAAATTACGGTAGGTGTAAATGTTAAAATCTTTATCAAATTCCAGATCATTGCTGAAATCAACTTGGCTTTGGGAATTAGGTATTAGAGTAAAGAGTGCGCTGTTTTGTATGCCTTGATCAGCCGGGTGGCACATCCAAAGCATGGTACCGGTAAGAAAAAATAAGATTGAATTGATTTTCATCTCATACCGTTTGAGAAGAGGAAGGTAGTGCTTTAATCAAAGAGAGGAAAAATATTTTTCCTCTCTTTGATTAAAGCACTACTACTACAAACTAAACCTAATAACCTGGGTTTTGAACAAGATTGGCATTAGCGTCAATCTGAGATTGGGGAATTGGGAATAAATTAAGATAAGGATCAGTAGCCAGTTTTCCCCACCAGGCTTCCTTATTAACTCCGAAACGGATGAGATCCGATCTTCTCCAACTTTCAGCATATAACTCACGACCTCTTTCTGCCAAAAGATTCTCCATAGTAAGACCGGTAAGCGGATCCACACCGGCTCTTTCCCTGATCATATTGACTAATACCAAACCTGAAGCATCATTTTGTCTTAAAAGTACTTCAGCCTTCATTAGCATTATATCAGTATATCTGAATATCGCATAGTCATTGTTCGCGCTTCGACTGACTGACCCTATTTCGTATTCCCATTTTTGACATCTGGCACCTGCCTGATTCAAGCAGTTAGGTTCAAATTCATTAAGAAATGGCGTATAATTAACTTCTGGGCCATCCGGATCAAACGGTTTTTCAGGATTGTCAGGATCCGGCTTTTCATATGCCGGATCAACAATAGGTGTGATCCCATCAAATTCAAATTGGGGTCCAACCATAAATTGGCGCAATCTAATATCAGTGGTTCCTGTGACCGTGCTGCCATCCATTCCTATTACATCTCCCTGGGGGCCAGGGTTCCGAACCGGATCAATATATGATGCATAGGCATCCGCCACAGTTGCATAACCATTCCAAGGGCCCTGGGTCCTATTAAATGTAAGACGGCTGGTAGATTGCATGACCCTCGTATATAGGTCAAATCCAGCCGCATTTATTTCATCATAAGGGATAGCTAAAAGAAATTCAGGGGAAGTTGAATTACTTAAATTAAAATTATCAAAATAATTTGGGGCCAGACTGAACTCTCCCTGGTTGATGATTTCGTCAATTGCTGTTTCCGCCTTGGCCCATTGGGCAGTACCGGTATAAATCTCGGCGTTTAAATATAATTTAGCCAGGATTGCCTGTCCTACCCAATAAGTGATCCTTCCGTAGGTATTTAGGTTCACATCTTTAGTCAGACTACCTAAGCTCTCCAAAACAGTAGATTCAATAAAGTTAGAAACTTCCGCTCTGTTGTTGACATTTGATGGAGCGAAGTCATCGGATACATCAAAGCGATCGACAATCGGCACATTGCCGTAAAAATCGATCAAGTACAGATACCACAACGCCCGGAACGTTTTCATTTCTGCAATAAATGCTTCAGAGTCTTCCCCCCCCTGCTGCTCCAATTGGAATATTAATCGATTGGTGGTAGCTACTCCTGAATAAAGATAATTCCACAAATTCGTGATAGGGGGATGTTGCGCGGTCCAGGTATGAGCGTGCATTTGTCTTTGAACAGGATTTGCCCAATTTGTTCCCCTTACCGGAACGGTCATTTCATCAGAAGGCAGTTCTGAAAGGATCCAAACATTTTGTATAAAGGGATAAAACCTGGTATAGGCAGATCCTAAAGAAGATAGAAACTCTTCCTCAGTCTGGAAGAATTCATCCGGATCAATAGTACTAAATATTTCCTCGTCCAGATCGGTACAAGATGGAATGGAAACCATGCTAATTGAGCCTACCATCAAGGCTATGAGTATTTTATTAATTTTTTTCATCTTTTAAGTATTTTTATTGTCTCAACTAAAAACCAACATTGACCCCAAATGAAATAGTATAGGTCCTGGCCCAGGTATCTAATCTATCTATTCCCGGAGCCAAAACACCTAAATCCTGTGCACTTGGAGAATCTTTATCGCTAAAACGAACTTCCGGGTCAACGCCCATATAATCGGTAACCACGAAAAGATTTTGAGCGGCAACATATAATCTTAAATTAGATGCCCAGCTATCAGCTGGCAACGTAAAATTGTAACCCAGGCTGGCGTTCTCTAATTTAAAGAAACTAGCATTTTCGATAAAAGAGCTATTGAAAATTGACGCTTCAGTAAGGTCCCTTACGTTAAGAGTCGATTTCTGGATGTTATAGCGATCTACGATAATTGGAACTTCATAATATGCCCTGGCTCCATTAAGTATCTCATGACCAAAAACCCCTCTGAAAAATAAGTTCAAATCCCAGTTACCTAAGGTGAAACTGTTATTGAATCCCCATTCTCCCTTGGGAAGTCCGTTACCAATGACCATTTTATCATCATCGTTGAATTCTCCATCATTGTTCAGATCTGTAAAAGCCCAGCTCCCATCCGGATTGAGCCCTTCGTAATTGAAGCCCCAAAAATTTCCTATCGGTGCATCCTCATCAATCCTGACAACAAAAACCCCACCATGTTGCGGCGACCCCAATTCAATAATTTCCCTTCCGCCTAAAGATTCTCCAGATGCATCCTCTAAAGAAACAATTGTATTGGAAATATAAGAGGTAAAAGTCACCCCTGGTGAATAAGTAAATTTACCTGTACTCACCAACTGGGACCAATTTAAGCCTAACTCTATCCCCTGATTATTTAATTCCCCAACATTAATCCAGGTATTTGGGAATAAGTTGGGCGGAACTTTGACCGGAAAGTAAAGAATGCTTCCCTTCGTGGTCCTGGAATAATAGTCAATAGTTCCAGTCAGCTTATTATTAAGGAAACCGAAATCCAATCCAATATCAAATTCAGTTTGCTCTTCCCATTTCAAATCAGGGTTCGCGTTGCTTATAGGTGCCGTACTTGGAACATATGTCCCATTAGAGAAAAAATTGCTCCCCACCCCAAATTGTACCAACGAAAGGTATGGGCTATTGGGCAGGTTCCCTGTTTTGCCCCAACTGGCCCTAAGCTTTAATGAACTTATTGATTGCGGCGACATATCGAACAAATTATGCAATGCTATACCGGCGCTGATACCGGGAAAATTACCCCATTTTTCATTTTCACCGAACACTGAAGAACCCTCTCTTCGAAGGCTTGCGGTAAGAAAGTAAATATCATTATAATTCAAATTTACCCTGCCGAAGAAGGCGACGAGATTCGATGTTCTCTTGAAACTGCCCATTCCAGCCAGTCCATTTACAAGATTTTGTCCGGCCCCCAGGTTATTGAAAGAAAACACATCAGTTAAAAATTCACTGTTGCTTGCAGAAAATCCCTGGTCCTCGAAATCCTGATAGGAGTACCCTCCTAATAATCTCATATTCAGGTCTCCAAAGGCCTTATTCCAAACAATAGTAGACTCAAATAGTGAAAATTTATTACTACTGGTGCTCTGACCGGCGCTCCCACCAGTTGGAACCTCTTCACCCGGGTCACCGCGATAAAAGCTAAATTTGGAAGTAAAAGATCTTCTGTCTGTGTCTATGAGTTGTTGAGAGAATCGTGCGTCAATGGTTAATCCATCGACTATCTCATAGGCCCCCTTTATGTCCCAATTAAGATTTAATGTCGATCCTTCATTTGAAGTTTGATCCAGTATTGACACCGGATTAAATTTATCAAATATAAAATCTTGGAAATAGCCTCCAAATGGTTCAAATGCAGGATCATCTGAAAAGATAGGCGCTGTTGGGTTCATGATCATGCCATCCTTAAATACGCGATCATTTCCAAATTGAGACTCTCTGGAGGTGACAGCCAGGGTTAAATCAATAGTCAGCTTATCATTGATTGCTTTTTGGCTCAGGTTTAATCTTGCGTTTAATTGCTCCCAACCGGTATTCTTTTGTATTCCCTGAACATCCCTGTAGTTGAAAGAAGCCCTGTAACTAGTTCCTTCCGAACCACCACTCAGGGATACATTATGATATTGACTCTTTCCAACTTGTGATAGCTCCTCAAACCAGTTTGTATCACTTCCTAAGTCGATTGATCCCGGGAAATCAAGGTATTCAGAACGGTTCAAGATTTCCGGGGACCTGGCTACATCTTCGAGTGACACATAACCATTGTACTCAATTCTTGGCTTACCGGTACTCTTTTTAGTGGTTACCAGAATTACCCCACTAGCGCCCCTGGTGCCATATATGGCGGCGGCCGAGGCATCTTTAAGCACATCTATCGATTCGATATCATTGGGGTCAACCGAGCTTAATGCAACCCCTATCACACCATCTACTACCACCAGAGGGGAAGAATTAGGGCCGGTGGTGGAAAGTCCTCTCAGCCTCATCTCAAAACCTCTGGAAGGATTAGAACCAGCTTTGGCAATAGTCAGGCCTGCAACTTTTCCCTGAATTAGCTGCTCGGCAGCATAGGTGTTTCCCTTATTAAAATCCTCGGACTTAATACTGGCCACAGCGCCGGTTATTTCTTTTTTGTATTGAGTTCCATAACCTGTTACTACCACTTCCTTTAAGAACTCACTGGAAATGACCAATGATATGTTGATTTGAGTTTGACTCCCAACCACTATTTCCTGAGGTTCATACCCAACGAATGAAAAAACCAAGCTGGCATTTTCATCAGGTACTGTTATTGAAAATGTACCATCTATATCGGTAATTGCTCCCTGAGTTGTTCCCTTGATCAAAATATTAACACCCGGCAATGGCTCGTTGTTTTCAGCGTCCCTTACAGTACCGTTAACGATTACATCTGCATTCAAAGTTGCCATTAGTGACCGGGGGCTGACTTTTCGCTCCTCGCTGGTTTTTATTGATTCCTCTAAAGCTAACGCTTGAGTGAATCCAGGGTGGCAAAAAAGAG
>QIMC01000296.1 GCA_003232185.1 Flammeovirgaceae bacterium
TTAAATTTGAGCGGTTTATGGTGTTTTTTGCAGCCAAATAGCGCAAATTAACAATTCAGGAAATACGCTATGATTGGGTGCGAAACGTACGATATAATTGCGGCTTATTAGTCACGATCTATTTCACTGTTAATTGTCAGGTTAAAATAATGAATGAATACGAAAAAATTAGTGCTAGTTTCAAACGATGTGATGAGTCAGGCGCGTTTTCGGATACGTTTTATGAAATATTTATATCGAAGTCCGACGATGTAAGTCTATTTTTTAAGGATACAGATTTTGGAAAACAAAAAAAATTACTACGGGCTACAGTTAAAATATTAGTAACTAAAAACCCGAATGAACCAAAGACGAAGAAAATATTAAACGACATTTCGAGAACTCATAATCGTAACGGATATAATATAGCACCGAAATACTATAAATTATGGCTAGATAGTTTATGCGAAACGTTAGCTCGCCATGATCCAAACTTCACTGATGAATTGGAACAAACATGGCGCAGATTAATGCAATACTCTATAGATATTATTATTGCTGGGTATAACACCTAAACAACGTGTATTTCGTATCCCCATATAAGTAGATTAATTCATGATTTAATCGCAAATAATAAATATTTTCTTTTTTATATCTTTTGCCACCGTCGATTAATGTTCCGAAATATTGATTATCTTCGTGAGTAATTTCAACCATCGCCCCTGCCAACCGAGTAATCGAAAAATAATAAAGCGCCTTATCATAAACATTAGACATTAAAAGGAATACCCTCCAATTATCGTACAACCCAATATTCCTGTTTTACTAAGTGAGGATTTATCTTTAAAAATAATGAAAGTTTTTAAAAAAACCAAGAGGAATCGCAATGGCAAAGATGTCAACAAACTCAATAATAAGTTTTACAATAAAACCGTAGTGAACAGTGTTTTAGTTAACTCGTTTTATACTCATTGACGAATGGATGATAGATTTGAGGTAAGGGTAGGCAAGGGGAAATAAATATGGAAGATAACAGAACAAAATCACAGCCGCTTACCCAAGCGTTAGAAAAACCAAATGGTGCTAGATTTTATCGTTGTGCGCTTCAAGTAAACCCGTTTACTTACCAGGGGCGCTATAGTAAACAAAGCGCCTTTGATAATGAGGAAGACTATAATACTGCTATCATAGCAGCTTGCCAAAAGAACGAGATCGAAGCTATTGCTGTTACCGATCATTACCGCGTCGTCGATTCTAAAAGCTTAGTCGCAGCAGCTCGGGAAGCCGGAATTTTTGTTTTTGGAGGCTTTGAGGCGGCATCAAAGGACGGGGTTCATTTTCTTTGCTTGTATGACCCCAGTAAAGATGACAGTTTGGAGGGTCTTATTGGCGCGTTTGGTATTCATGACCGTAATGTTCTTTCCCCAATCGGCAATAAGGATTGTTTGGAGCTTCTAAGCTGTGTGCGAGAACAAGGCGGTATTGCTATTGCTGCCCATGTTGCTGCTAATAATGGGTTATTAGCTACCTTAGAGGGGCAGCCATGTATAAACGCCTGGAGATCACCAGACCTTTATGCTTGTGCATTGCCTGGTCCTGTTGAGGATTCTCCACAAAACGTCAAACAAATTCTGGAAAACAAAAATGCAGATTATAAACGAGAGATACCGATAGCCATCATAAATGGGTCTGATGTAGATAGCCCGGATGATTTGGGCAAGCCAAAGGCCACTTGTTTTATAAAAATGTCTGATCTTTCAGTTGAGGGTTTGCGCCAAGCGTTTCTTGATCCAAAATCCCGTATTCGCCTTAATGCAGATACTCCGCCGGAACCACATATGGAATTTATTGCACTGGCATGGGAAGGCGGTTTTCTTGATGGGAGCAGTTTACATTTCAATGGTAACTTAAATGTGTTGGTCGGCGGTCGTGGCACTGGCAAATCAACTATTATAGAGAGCCTTCGTTATGTTCTTGCTATTAACCCGCTTGGCGAGGAGGCAAACAAAGCGCATCAAGGTGTCCTGAAACATGTGCTTAAAAATGGCACTAAGGTGTCGCTGCTTGTGCGATCACATCATCCTTCAAAACATGATTACACAATAGAGCGCACGGTTCCAAATCCCCCTGTCGTTAAAAATGAATCTGGTGACGTTTTAAATTTGTCGCCGCGTGATATTGTTCCAGGTGTTGAGGTTTTTGGTCAACATGAGATTTCCGAGTTAACCAAAAGCCGGGAGAAACTGACACTTCTATTGGAGCGTTTTGTTGATCGTAACCAGAATTTTAACGCTCAAAAGTCCAGGTTGCTTTCAGAGTTAGGACGGTCCAGAGGCCGGATAGATAACGTGCAGCATGAAATGAAGTTAATAGAAGAGCGCCTTGCCCAGCTTCCGAGCCTTGAAGAAACTCAAAAACGTTTTCAGGATGCCGGTCTTGAAGAGCGCCTGAAAGAAAAGAGTCTTTTGGTTCGTGAAGAACGTATTTTAGGTATGATCCAAGAAAGGCTAACTCCGATTTCTACTGTACGACAAGAATTAGCCGAAATACTGCCGATTGATACCGCATTCTTGTCTGGCAAGGCTCTTGAAAACTTGCCTAACAGTGCTTTGTTGGCTGGTGGCGCGAGTATTTTGGAGAATGTGACTAATCAACTGCAAACGATAAATGGTCAAATTGAGCAGGTTCTTGTCAGTGCTAATTCCGAGATAACCAAATTACATGATGGTTGGGGGGAGCATAAACAGAAGGCAGAAACTACTTATCAAGCACTTTTGCGAGAACTCCAAAAATCAAAGATAGACGGGGAGGAATTTATACGTTTACGCCAACGGATAGAAGAATTGCGACCGTTAAGAGAGCAAAAAGAAAAGCTGCTTCGGGATTTGTTAGCCTATCAAACCAATAGGCGCAATTTGCTTGATGAATGGGCGAATTTCCAATCAGCAGAATACCGTGCTTTAGGAAAAGCGGCAAAAAAGGTTTCAAGAAAACTTTCAGGCCGTGTTCGTGCCAAGGTCACTATGGGCGGAAATAAGGAACCACTAGAAGCCCTTTTGCGGGAAGATGTTGGCGGCAACCTGAAAACGCTTATTGAGAATCTAAAGAGCCGTGAAGACTTATCGTTGCTTGATTTGGCTCAATGTTGCAGAGAAGGAAAAGAGGCGCTAATTACCAAATATAAATTACCTCCTGCGGCAGCGGAGCGTTTGGCTCAAGCGCCACAAGACACATTTATGAAGATAGAGGAACTGGAGCTTTCCGCCTCTACAATAATTGAGCTAAACGTATCGTCAGAAGATAACCTGGAAACTTGGCAGACACTAGAAACTCTTTCCACAGGGCAAAAAGCTACGGCTGTTTTATTGTTGTTATTGCTTGAGTCAGATTCTCCACTTGTTGTAGATCAGCCGGAAGATGATCTTGATAACCGTTTTATCATGGATGGTGTGGTGCCGACTATGAAGGACGAGAAACGTAAACGCCAATTTATTTTTTCGACCCATAACGCCAACATTCCGGTGCTAGGCGATGCCGAGCTTATTATCGGGCTTTCTACTGAAATTCAAAATGATGCTATTCATGGACGAATCAAGGAACGCCATATGGGTTCAATTGATATGCAGCCAGTAAGAGAGATGGTTGAGGAAATTCTTGAAGGCGGCAAAAGTGCCTTTGAGATGAGACGACAGAAATATGGATTTTAATTATGACGATGACACATACAGATATTTTTGAAATTATTCGTAACGGTGAAAACTCCGGTGTTGAATTCAAGCGTGATGATATTCAAAATCACGACCTGGCTAAAGAGCTTGTAGCGTTTTCAAACCTTGAAGGCGGCATTGTATTGTTAGGGGTAGAGGATGATGGCAGCATTAGTGGAATAACAAGACAAAATATTGAAGAATGGGTTATGACGGCTTGCAGGGATAAGGTGCGCCCTGCCCTTATTCCATTTTATGAATTAATGAGAGATATTGAGCCTGATAAAGATATTGCTGTTATAAAAGTTTTGCGTGGATACGATGTTCATACTCTTTGGCACAATAACAAAAATTCTTATTTTATTCGTGTAGGAACTCAAAGCAGGGACGCAACGCCAGAGGAGCTTGAGAGGCTATTTCAGCAACGTGGCAGCTTCCGGGTAGAATTGCGTCCTGTGTCTGGTGCGACTCTGGAAGATTTAGACATGCGCCGCCTTAAAAACTATTTTAGGCATGTTAGAAAGCAAGAAATCCCCTCCGATGATGATAAAAATGCCTGGGAAACTCTTTTGTTCAACACAGAAATTATGGTTGAAGAGGGTGTTACTGTCGCAGGGGTTCTTTTGTTTGGAATAAACCCAAATCGCTTTTTGCCGCAAGCAGGGATAGATGCCTCTGCTTTTCCTCAAATCAATAAGGATTATGCCGCTCATGAGCGGAGTTCTTTACGTGGTCCTATTACACCGTTGTTAGATGATTCAGGTGAGATTGTAGAAGCTGGATTAGTAGAACAAGCTTTGGCCTTTGTTCAAAGAAATACTGCGATTTCGGGGAAATTAGAGGAAAATGGAGGTCGCCGTCAAGAAAAGCCCTCTTACCCTCATGAAGCTGTTCGCGAAACCATAGTCAATGCCATAATTCATAGAGACTATTTATTGTCTAGCACTGATATTGAGGTTTCTATTTTCAAGGATCGTTTAGAGGTAATTTCTCCTGGCCGTCTTCCCAATGGAATTACACCAGAGAGAATGCGTTCTGGCTGTAGAGCATCACGCAATCAGCTGATAAAAGACGTGATGCGTGATTACCGATACCTTGAACATTCTGGCATGGGCATTCCCCGTAAGGTTGTGAAGTGCATGAAGGAACATAACGGCACTGATCCCGGGTTAATTGAAACCGGAGAGCAGTTTACAATCAGATTGCATAAAGGTACCTAAACCGCCACTTGTTCGATAATTTATTAATTGCTCAATT
>QIMC01000413.1 GCA_003232185.1 Flammeovirgaceae bacterium
GTCTGAGTTTGCTTCGATCGCCAGTATTCATATTCTTGGTAGGTGCCAGGATAGGATTTGAGTTGCTGTTCTTCGATGTACCAAATTTTATTAGCTACTTGGCTGATGAAATGACGATCATGACTTACCAACACAAAAGTTCCCTGAAACTGATCAAGTGCCTGAACTAAAATTTGTACTGATTGCATATCCAGGTGATTGGTTGGCTCATCTAACAGTAGAAAATTAGCCTCCGAAATCAGGGTTTTGGCCAGTGCTACCCTGGATTTTTCACCACCAGACAGCACCTTTATCTTTTTAAAAACATCATCATCTGAAAACAAGAAACTTCCAAGAAGATTACGCAGTTCCAATTCAGTCTTTCCGCTTCCACATAATTTCAGCTCTTCTAAAACCCCTTGATTCAAATGCAGTGCTTCCAATTGGTGTTGAGCATAAAAAGAAATATTCACATTGTAACCAAGTTTTGATTCACCTGAAATACTCTCCTGCCCTGCAATAATGCGTAATAAAGTAGACTTTCCTTTTCCATTGGCTCCAATCAAGGCTATTTTATCGCCACGCTCTATAAGACCTGAGGTATTATTGAAAATGTCTATATTCTCGTATGATTTGTATAGCTCTTTAAATTCGCAAACCACTCGCCCCGACTTTTGTTTAAAAGAGAATTTGAAATTTACCGGTGCCAGGGAATCTATAGTATCTTCAATCCGATCCATCCTTTCAAGTGACTTTATTCGTGACTGGACTTGACGGGCTTTAGTTGATTTGGCTCTAAATCGACTGATAAACTGTTCGGTTTGTTTAATTTTCTGTTGCTGATTCTGATAAGCGTTGTTTTGAATTTCAGATCGCAAGGCTTTTTCCTCAAGATAGAAACTATAGTTTCCGCTGTAGGCAAATAGTTTTTGTTGAGTAACCTCAACAATTATCTGAGATACTTGATCCAAAAACCTGCGATCATGAGATACTACCACTACTGCCCCCTCATAAGTCTTCAGATATTGCTCTACCCACTTAATGGAAGGAAGATCGAGGTGGTTGGTGGGCTCATCCAAGAGCAAAAGATCCGGTTTTTCAAGCAGTAACTTGGCTAGCATTACCCGCATACGCCATCCGCCTGAAAATTTGTTCAATGAAACATTCAAATCTTCAGTTTTGAAGCCGATTCCCTCCAAAACTTCCTCAGCTTTTGCCTGTAGGCTATATCCTTCTAACCTGTCAAAATTTTCTTGTAAAATACTAAGCTTCTCAACGGTTTTGTCTTTATAGTTTTTCTCTAGATCCTTAAGGGTATCATCAATTTTCTTTTGCAATTCACAAGCTTCATGAAAAGCCTGCATAGCAACATGAAGAATGGACTCTGAAGAGTTATACGAAAGTAAGTCTTGATCAAGAAAACCTATGGTACATTGGGCGCTTTTACTAATTGTTCCTGAGGATACTTGATAACTACCGGTAATAAGGCGTAACAGGGTTGATTTCCCGGTCCCATTTAGCCCTATCAGGCCAATCTTATCCTTGCTTTTGATGTGTAAGGAGGCATTATCATATAAAACACGGTCACCTATGAAGTATGAGAGATTATTGATTGCTATCATATAACCTCAAAACTAATTAGAAATTAGGAATTATCCTTTTGACGGAAGCGGTTCAATGATTTGGATAGAGGGTCGTAGGACCGCAGGCTTAACCTACAACCAATGTCAGCGAAGCTAACTAGCGGTGGCTAGCCGGTACAGAGTAACCTTCACTCATTCACTCATTCACTCACAAAAACTCAATAGGAATGCTTACTTTGGTTTTATCCCACATCAATACCAGTACCGCGCTTTTTGCTTTTTGCTCAAATGCAATGGTAAATGGTTCGAAGATTTCAGAGGTGGTGGAAACTGGAACCTGAAAATTAACGATATCCAGCTTGGGGTTGTAATTATAGGCACCCCATTGCCCAAGTTCACTATTCAGTATTATGGTCCAATGATCTTTGTCAGGAATGGTAAAAAGGGTATAGGTTCCAGGTTTTATGGTTTGTCCATTGAGTTTGACAGAGCCTGTAATAGTAATTTCTGTTGCTTCGTTTGCTCCGGTTCTCCAGACTTCACCAAAGGGCAATAAATCACCGAATATTTTTCTATCACGTTTATGTGGACGGCAATAAGTTATTTTTACATATACATCCCCATACTTCAGCGTAACCATTTCCAAGGGACTTGGACGAGGTTTTAAAGCTTCTTGTGCATATGTTTCTGTAGTATACCAGCAAATAACTGCTGTAAGCACTAAAAATTGCTTGATTATTCTTGTCATTAGAGTAATTTTTGAAACTGCTGGTGATATTAAACAATATACAATAATTTTGCCAATCAGGTTCCAGAGAAAATTTAAAAACAAATCGTGATAGAAAGACCAGAGTTTGATGATATATACATGGAATTGGCGGTAAACCTGGCCAAAAGATCTCATTGCATAAAGAGACATGTGGGAGCAGTTTTAACCAAAGACACCCGAATCATTTCTATTGGATATAACGGGCCTCCAGCTGGGACTCACAATTGCGATGAAGAATGGCCAGAACAAGGTTGTCCAAGAAGTTCCAAAGGAAGTTGCAGTTTAGCCCTGCATGCCGAACAAAATGCGATTCTATATGCGGTTAAAAATAAATCAAGCGTAGAGAAGTCAACGCTTTATATTACACTATCTCCATGTCTTAGTTGTGCAAGAATAATATTTGCCATGGGGATTTGTAAAGTGATTTACCTGAAGTCTTACGGAGCTTATAAAGGTCTGGAGATTGATGAAGGCTTGGATTTCTTAAATAGGTTTGGAGTCGAAACTCAGCAGTATCTCGGGGATATGGAGCATGTGACCCATATGATTTAAAATTCCTAAAACCCAAACAACATTGTTCCAAAATCTATAAGTCCCAATCTGATCCAATCGTCAACTAAGGTGAATCCGGGTTTAGGGTATACTCGAAAAATTGGTAAATCTGTTCATTGGATTCCGGGCTTGGGGAGTGCTCTTTTCTATTGGTCATTGCAACACGGTTATCATGGCCCAATAACTTGTTAACCTCTATGGAGTGGTTAAGAGCCTCCCATCGAATTGATGGATCTTCGGATCCTCCCGATACCATAAACGGTCTGGGTGCCATTAACGCATGTAGTTCGTGTAAATCAAATCCTTCTTTGACCAGCTGAGTGTATAAGCCAAAGGCTGGATTATCTTCAGTAATAACCCCTCGTTCACGCCAGGGAGGAGGATGATACCCAAGATACCATGGTTCCCAATAATTAACATCCGGTTTGGCTTCGTCGAATACAATTCCTGGATCTGACCAGACAGCACAAGCGAACTTATCAAAAAGACAAGACGCCATCATTGCCCACTTTCCACCATACGAGTGTCCAACAATGCCAATTTTTGCGGAATCGACAAAGGTCAGGTTTGACAATACATACCAAGAATTAGCCGCCACATAAGCAAGCATCGACAAGGGTTGAACAGTTGCATTTTCTATACTGGGGTAATAGAGACCCCATGTTTCGGCTTTTGTGGCTCTGGAAGTACCAATAGATAAGGTAACGAATCCACGTTTGGCCAGTTGGTATGCAAAATCTCTGTTTTCCTTACCCAAACCGATTCCCGTTTCAGGCTCATAATATACGGTAATTACCGCGGGGCTTTTCTCTTTTCCGTTCGGAACCAGTAGATAACCTTCAGTTTTCACCTCTGGTATCCAATGAAATCTAATTCTATATTGTGTAAAATTATCTCTCTGTATGGAATCAAGGTATGTTACTTGCTGATGCTCAATTAATGGAGGCCATTTGCCCATCATTTTACTCCATTTATTCAGAATTTCCTCTCGTCTTTTCCTCCAATCTTCCTTGTTTGTAACATTTCTTCCATCATAAAACTGCAGCGGCGAGCGATATGAACCAAATTTGCCCAAAAAGTCATGTGGAGGAGTAAAATATGGACCAATATTTTCCCATAATTTCTGTTTGTCCCCTGAAGGTTTATTACAGCCAGCCAACAGGCTCATAAAGGCAATAAACATTAATAAACTAAACTGAAATTTGGAATTCTTATCACCCATTACTCATTTAGTTAAATGACATTTACTTCAGGTACTAATCTAATTCCAAATTTTCGATCTACGGATTCTTGAATCTTGTGGGCAAGATTTACTAAATCATTTCCTTTTGCACCCCCATAATTTACCAGTACCAGGGCTTGTTTATCATGTACACCAATGGCACCATCACGGAATCCTTTCCAATTGCATTGTTCAATCAGCCAGGCTGCAGGGATTTTCACTTTGCCTTTATGTGGATAATTTGGGATATTGGCATATTCAGTTTTGAGATCTTGAAAGAATTCTTTGCTAGTAACAGGATTCTTAAAAAAACTACCGGCATTTCCCAAGACATTGGGATCTGGAAGTTTACTTTGCCTGATACCTATTACAGCATTGCTGATATTTCGGAGACTTAGCTCTTTTACACCCATTATTTCAAGAGTTTGTGAGATCGCTCCATAAGAGATATTATAAGTAGGACGTTTCCTAAGTCTAAGTACCACTCTGGTTATTATAAACTGATCTTTCAAAGATCCTTTAAAGATGCTGAATCGGTAGTCAAACTGGCATGCTGATGCTTCAAACTCATGTGCTTTTCCGGTATTTAATTGAATTGCCTCCAGATGAGAAAATACAGAACAAATCTCCACCCCATATGCTCCAATGTTTTGCATGGGAGCAGCTCCAACCGTACCGGGAATCAAACTAAGGTTTTCAATTCCGCCCCA
>QIMC01000014.1 GCA_003232185.1 Flammeovirgaceae bacterium
AACGAATACGGGTCTTACTTCATGCCCAGAACGTTTTGTATTTACATCCGAAACGAAATGTTGCGAAATGTGAACCGGCGATTAATATTGGTCAATTTGTCTTGAAAAGTAATCCCACAAGTATTCTGACCATTTAAATGGCGTGAGGTTTTCCGCCGAGTGATGCGAACCGCTATACATAGTCAAGCGTGGTCATAACCCATCGGGCTTGCCGATAACGGCCAGAGCTATACACCGGGCCGATTATTAAAAGTACGAAATATTTAAAAGAGGGCTGAAAACAAAGGCCTGGAGGTATAGCGTATCAAAGGCCTGGAGGTATAGCGTATGTTATCGGCTGCCCACCTAACCCAGCGAGATCTAAGAACGAAAGGGAGCCTAGCTTTGTGCCGGGAACGTTTTGTATTTACAATCCGGTGCGCATTGTTGCGAAATGAGAATGGGCGGTTTTTATTAAACGTCTGGTATGAAAAGCGATTCACAAATATTTATGACCTACCGGCGGCGTCTGAGTACACCGTGCAACGTAACCAAGCGTGGCAATACCTATAGGGCGTGCCGATAACTTGTTTATATGCTGGCAATTTATCAGTATTTACACCCAAACGAACAAATAAAGCTGAACAAACCTAAAAATATTAAAAAAACCTACACCGTCATCATCCATTTCTACTTGCTCCGAATAAAGCGCATGGTCTGCCACTATTCATCAGGCAAAGCAAAGGTTATTATCCCACTCTTGGTATGACTTAGGCTATTTAGGTCTTCACCGATACTTACAGCAATTGTCACATATTGCCTTCCGCCTAACTGGTAAACCGATGGCGTAGCCAAGCCATTTCCTGATAGTTTCACCTCCCATAGCAATGCTCCAGTATCTTTATCAAATGCCCTGAACATACTGTCCATGGTGGCCGCGATAAAAACCAGGCCACCTGCTGTTACCACAGGGCCTCCATAATTTTCCTTCCCTGTAGGTGGTTCATCAGGATTTTGAAAGTCGGGATGACTGCCCAGGGGTATTTTCCAAACATATTCGCCCGTATTCAGGTCAATGGCATTCATAGTACCCCAGGGAGGTTTGATACGGGGTTGGGCGAACTGCACTTAAGATTCTCGAAGGTAGTCTCACCCATGCGGCTTTTGCGCATGTTATGGAGCTTTTATCAGTTCGAGAATATCATCAGACTCAGATTTCAAATAATGACTAATCCTCAAAATATTAGCAGTTAGTAGCTCCGAAATATGCTTGGTCGTTAGATTACCAGTATTAGGGTAAACTATTTTTGGAGGTGTTCCATGCATTGCGTTCAGGTCAACAAAGTCAGAATCAAAGGTAACTATTGCAAAATCATTGTTACGGGCAAATTGTAAAATTTCAAAGTCTGAGGAATTTTCTAGTCCAAGGAAGCGCACTTATTGGCAGGTTGAGAATTCCTGTGGCAGGGTTTTTCAAATTATTGGGGATAAGTTTTGATCAAATAGAAGGTTCATGTAATAGAAATTAACCTTCTTTCTTTGTCAGCAGCATAGGCTAGGCAGGCATCAATCATCTCGTCAGTTAATTCTTCAAAATCAGATTTGATGTCTTCTCGACTCATTCCGTTCGAAAGCCAGTTTAATACATCGTAAACAGTGATTCGTGTCCCCTTTATGCAAGGTTTCCCAAATCTCTTGTCGGCTCGGATCTCCAAAAACTGACGATAATTCATATTATAAAGATGCGCAAATTGTTTGAGTTAGTTATCACATTTGCAGAGCATAGATTATGCTACATGAACGTCTCGGCTATGAGTAGTTGTGTGGGTCAGAACTAAACTTTGCAAGTACATACCATGTTGAAAATCCTGCAGGAATTTGCAGAATATACAGGAGCCAGTAATTACTTATTGCCATTTGTTGGCGCTCGTGACTATTCCGTCTAGTTTTCTAGTTTGATCCCAGTTAAACTTTTAAAGTGCTTTTTGTTGTTTGTTACTAGTGTTAGTTCATTAGCAACTGCTGATGCCCCAATCAGTAAATCAAAATCGTCAATGGGTTTCCCAATTTTTCTTAGCCGTGCTTTTTCATAAGCATAGACATCAAGAGCATCAAAAATTGGCAGAATCTGAATACCTGTCTGGAAATTATCTAGAGCCTTCTGATTTCGTTTGGGTGATTTGCTATTTGCAACACCAAACTTCAATTCGGCTAAAGTAATTTCTGAAATGTAAAGCGAATCCGGTTCCATGGATTCAAACCTATCGCCAAGCTCAAATCTGCCCTTCATATAATAAATGCAGATATTTGTATCAAGCAGGTATTTCAAAGTTCCTCTATCTGTCTATTTGTATTGCGACTTGATCTGATCACTTGAATGAGTTCTTCAGCAGATTCATTTGATTTCCAAGCCCCAAACGCTATTCTCAAATTAGACTTTGATTTAATTTGTGTCTTAGCAGATTTTTTCAATTGTTCACTTAGGTTGAGCTTCATCTTTGGGCTCAATCGTTCAAGAAGACTCAGGTAGCTGTTCAGTATTTTCTTTTCTGCCATGTTCATATTGTAAAGTTATGAAAAACTACGTTAGATTGGAACCATCCAAGAAGGCATGAGCCACAACTAACTATAAATGCTGGTAATTGATCAGTATTTACACCAAAACAGGCAAGTAAAGCTGATCAAAGCTAAAAATATTAAAGAAATCTACATTCGCCATCAGGCATTGCCACTTGCTCCGAATAAAGCGCATGGTCGGCAACTACTCATCCAGTAAGGCAAAGGTTATTATCCCGCTCTTGGTATGACTTAGGCGATTTAGGTTTTCACCGATACTTACAGCAATTGTCACATATTGCCTTCCGTCTAACTGGTAAACCGATGGCGTAGCCAATCCATTTCCTGGTAGTTTCACCTCCCATAACAATTCCCCGGTATCTTTATCAAACGCCCGGAACATACTGTCCATGGTGGCCGCGATAAAAACCAGACCACCGGCTGTTACCACAGGCCCACCATAATTTTCCATCCCTGTAGGCGGTTCATCAGGATTTTGAAAGTCGGGATGACTGCCCAGGGGTATTTTCCATACATACTCGCCCGTATTCAGGTCAATGGCATTCATAGTGCCCCAAGGAGGTTTGATTAGGGGCCGGCCCAACGAATCCAGTAGATATCCTTTATTTGCTACATTCAAATAGGTGGTAGCGGTATCCTGCGGCTGCGAGCTGTCAGCGGCCTCGATTAAAAGCTGGCATTATTTCCGCAAGTTTTTCATTTAGTTTTTCTCCACGTAAATTCCGATCAATTATTATACCATTTCGGTCGATTAAAAAATTATCCGGTATTCCGCTAATTCCATAGATTAATGAAGCCTCATTTCCTTGACCTTTCAAATCACTTACGTGTTCCCAATTAAGACTGTCTTTTTCGATTGCCTTTAACCAACTGTATTTGTCTTCATCTAAAGAGACCGCAAATACTTCAAATCCTTTTGAGTTAAATTCTTCGTAAGTTCTCACAAGATTTGGGTTTTCTTGTCGGCAAGGACCACACCAAGAAGCCCAAAATTCAAGAAGGACTGTTTTTCCTTTCAAGTCAGATAGTTTTTTGAGATTTCCTATTGAGTCGGTCATTTCAAAATCTACATATTGTTCTCCAACTTTAGGGTCTTTATTCAGTTCAATGTATTTTGCAATTTTCTTTCCGTATTCTGATGCCTTATTTTCTGTTGAAAATTGGTCAAATAGTTCTTTTGTTTTCTTTTTCCCCCAAGTTGTAGAATATATCGAAAGTGTATTTGCACTTACAATACTATTAGGGTTGTTCTTTACAAATTCTATTTCCTTTTTTTGCTGGTCTTCCCTTGATAAAGTATCGATTTCCTTATGCAAATTTTGACTCAAGTTTTCTGATTTAGAACCAGTAACATTTGCATTTCTGAAATCTGCTTTAGTTCCGTCAAAAGTCATTGGATTTTTCTCTAACCAAAGAAACCTATAATGAGAGTAGTCTTTTGTTCGTAAAACTACTCGTAAAGGTGTTATAGGTAGTTTAGTTTTAAAATTGAATGAATTGTTTTCTACAAAAACTGAATCTATTAGTTCTTTATTTGATATATCATCTAAATAAAGAACTGTTCCATTTTCAATTCCGTTTGTGGTTCCGCTTAATGAAAATTCAACTACCGATTTTTCATTGCAAGAAATGATTATAAGTGTTAATAATCCGAATAATATTTTTTTCACAGATGTTTGTTTTTACTTATTGCCAACGGACGGTCCGAGCTAAGGCGCGTGGGTGCTACTTAGCTACTAGCACTAAAGTAACAAACCTGCGGCTGTCAAACAATTGCCGCTATAAATGGAGTTATAGAATTTGAGCGGTTAGCAGTGCGAAGCAATTTTTTTTAAGTTAAAAAGCAATAGCAGGTGAGTGGGTAATCGCACCAGAGCATCAAATAGGTAATTAACCCATGCCTTGTAGCCGTTGTTCTGGCCAGGTGCGCTAGTCAACCTTGTAAAGTACTATGGTTAACTCTTTTAGTTTTTCGAACTCTTTATCAGCAGTTAGTAAGGGTAAGTTGAAATATTATGCTGTAGCTGCTATAATGGCGTCTGCAAGTTTAATGGAGTTTTCCCGTCTTAATACTACTGCTAACTCTTTAATCTCATTATTAATATTAACAACCTGACAATAGGTCACGAATTGTATTCTCTTGATTTTCAGTCAGATTGGGGAACGAAAGAAGCTCTAGTTCATTAATGATGGAAATCACTAGTTCCTTTCCATTGAGTATTTCAATGATTTCTTGTTCACCGTCAAGTAAGTAGATTAGGATATTTGTATCTACAAATATCTTATTCTCACTCATTCCTCATCGATTTCTGATATTTCACTGGATCAATGCCCAATTTCAACTTACCCGCATATTTGGCAGAATCAACTCCCCGGTCGGAGGGCGTGGTAATACGACTGAGAATTTTAACTATTTTAGCTATCGGGGTTCCTTTCTTAATTACAGTAACCATAGTCTAAATATAAACGAAATTATTATAATAATCGATTAGAGGCGCATTGGCCATAGCGGCCAGAGCTATACACCGGGCCGACTATTAAAAGTGCTAAATAACTTAAAAGTAAGCAGGATCTAAGGCATGGAGGTATCGCGTATGTTGGCGCGCTATGGCCCCATCAAGCCAGTAGTTTTTCAACCTCCTGTTTAAGTATAGGCAGGTCTTTTATAACTATTCCCCAAATAATTTCTTCTGAAACAGTACCATGAATAATCCTGTTTCTGGTATCGATGATTCTTCTTGGGGTTCAAATGGATACTTGGGGATCAACTTTAACAATGCGGTTTACAGCTTCTCCAATTATTTCAATATTTCTCTCTACAGCTCTTTAGGTCTTTTTGAAATGCGAGAAAGTCTTTAACTGGAATAAAAGATTCGATTTCATAGATAGCATCAGCAATATCTTGAAGCCAAGTTTTGATATCAGGCTCCATATATTAGTGCTTTTGTTCTATCAATTCTCTTTCTGAGATAAGGATTTTTTAAGGATCTAATTTCTAGTAGATCAATCGACCTATCAAGAACCTTTTCTAGGTTGAATTTTAGATTGAAATAATTATCGGTATAAATCAAAGGATCCGCAACGTCAAGCTCCACGAGAAAATCCACATCGCTAGCCTTATTGAAATGATCCGAATTTACCGAACCAAATGAATACAATGTTTTGACATTGTAGGCTTCACATAGCTTTTGAATGGATTCTATATATCTTTCTAAAAATCCCATACTATAAAGTTAGTGCATTCCCCGAAATGACCTATAAATAGGGCAATTGAATACAACTTGTATTTATGCTGGTAATTTATAGGTATTTACAACAAAACAGGCAAGGAAAGCTGATCAAAGCTAAAAATATCAAAGAAATCTACATCCTCCGTCAGGCATTGCTACTTGCTCCGAATAAAGTGCATGGACTTTACTACTCATCCGGTAAAGCAAAGGTTATTATCCCACTCTTGGTATGACTTAGGCTATTTAGGTTTTCACCGATACTTACGGCAATTGTCACATATTGCCTTCCGTCTAACTGGTAAACCGATGGTGTAGCCAAGCCATTTCCTGGCAGTTTAACTTCCCATAACAATGCCCCGCTATCTTTATCAAATGCCCTGAACATACTGTCCATGGTGGCCGCGATAAAAACCAGACCACCGGCTGTAACCACAGGCCCACCATAATTTTCCATCCCTGTAGGCGGTTCATCAGGATTTTGAAAGTCAGGATGACTGCCCAGGGGTATTTTCCAAACATATTCACCCGTATTCAGGTCGATGGCATTCATAGTACCCCAGGGAGGTTTGATACGGGGCCGGCCCAGCGAATCCAGTAGATATCCTTTATTTGCTACATTCAAATAGGTAGAAGCGGTATCCTGCGGTTTCGAGTTGTCGGCGGCCGCCTGTTTGCCGGTTTCAGTAAGAAAAGCCAGCAGATCTTCTTGGTAGTTTTGAAGAACAGCACCAAAAGAGGGCATGATTCCACCTCTACCATTATTGACTATCTCCATTATTTCTGAGCCTGACATTTGCCGGTCTATGTCCACCAGCGATGGATTTGATTCCACACCCTGTTTATCC
>QIMC01000127.1 GCA_003232185.1 Flammeovirgaceae bacterium
TTTCAGGAGCAATTTCCCGATAACGACAGTTGCCAACAATACCTGGCAGAATTGAAATGGCCCAATGGGTTTAAATGTGAGCGGTGTGGCCATGGCCGATATTGCGGTGGGAAGCTGCAACATACCCGGCAATGCACCAAATGCAAGTATCAGGCTACTCCCACTAGTAGCACCCTATTCCACAAGGTTAAATTCCCGCTTTTAAAAGCTTTTTATATCGTTTACTACATGAGCACAAATAAAAAAGGAATTACTTCTACTGAGCTGAGCCGAAAACTGGGATTACGCCAAAAAACCTGCTGGCTGTTCCAACAGAAGGTGATGAAAGCAATGGCAAGCAGTGGTAAATACCCCCTAATGGGTAAAGTAGAAGTCGATGAAACGGTAGTAGGAGAACAGGAAGAAGGTGTTGTAGGGCGTCAGAATAGCCGAAAAAAGCAGGTTTTAGTTGCTATTGAGAAGAAGGGCAGAGGAGTTAGCCGAATGTATGCCAGGATAATTTACAATGCAGGTACTAAGCAGCTAAAGCCTTTTTTCGAAGATCATATATCCTGTCAGGCTAATATAAAAACCGACAAATGGAGGGGATACATGCCCTTAATGAATGAATACTGTCACTTAGTTCAAACCGAGAGTGGAAAGAAGGGTAAGAACTTCCATAATTATGATGTTCAAGGCGTGGCTTAGAGGTATCCATCATTCTGTAGATAACCTTCAGGCATACATTGACCAGTATTGTTATAGGTTTAACCGCAGTCAAATGAAAGGTGCAATATTTGATAATCTGTTGGCCAGAATGGTGGGTCATAAACCTTGTCCTTATAGCATGATTCTTATTTATTAAATGCCTACTTCAATCAAACTTTATTATTTTTTGACAGACAATTATTAATCCCAGGGGAATTTGTATGACGGGGAGTTGGCAAATCGCTCAATGTCGATCTCCACTTGCCCGACGGCCCCAGGACCTAAAGTAAGTTTAAAATATTTATTATCAACGGTGTAAAATTGATACGGATAATCAATTACCTGACGCACTCTTTTTATCCGGTGTTCGCCAAACATGCCTCCCTGAATTATTAGCTCCCTGGTTTCTGAAGGATGCAAATTGACCAAATTCAGGGTAATGCTCTGTGAGGTAATTCTCTCTACCATGGCCGCTACATCCGATGGGATTCCCGGTCTTTTCTTCACTGGATCAAAGTACCTGATGCTGGTATGCAGCAAGCCTCCATGATAAATATGATTAGGGGCACCCAACATCAGTTGCACCAATCCTTCTAATATCACAGGGTTTCTTTGGAAAAAATGATGTACATCCTGGTCATCAGGCAGGCTTTCATCTTCCCTAAGGTTCTTTAGCCTTCTATGGACTTCCTTATAATTTTCCCTTAAAATTTCTACAGGAAAATTAGGGTTGTCCCCGTTAAGAAAGCCCATCCATGAAGCTGTGTTTTCAGAATCGCCTTTGCTCTTGTGATAAGTGGTATGGTTCCACTTATCTGGATCGGTCAACCGCTTGGCCCGGTCCCAATCCTTCTGGGTCCTGGTAATAAACCACAAATGTGTAGGATACTTTGGCTTCATGGGTCTGTAATCCCACCATCCATTATCATCAAATCTATAAGGTACTTGCAATTTACCATCTATTTCTTTGGCTTCATCCTCTACCATTTTAATTACCGCTTTGGGCATTGCCAGATACTTGTTGTCCCCTGTCACCATATAAGCATTTCCGGCACCAATTACCGTAGCTTCCATTTGATTGAGCAATCCATGCGGCCATCTCCAACCATAGTACCCACCCCATTTTTTACCACCGGTATTTTCTCCGACTATGCCATTCAGTCCCACGTTATCAGGAAGAAATCCATCATTGTCTTTAATTCTTTTCATCCAGGTGCCTACATAATCTGCTATCCATTGTTGGTATTTGCTGTCCCCTGTGTACATATACGCATTCAAAATCAAGCTTGTTGAAGCCAGGTTTAACGGAACATCTCCTTTCATCATGCGCTCATTCAGGGCATTAAGGATCAATGGAAACTTATCGTCGTTGTTCCAGGCGCTGCTTGAGTCTATGCCGGGGATATCTTCATAAGGTAAAAGGTATTTAGCCAGAATTGGCCGATGTGTTACCCAATCTTCGGCGGTATTAATATGCCTTGGCCCCTTGCTGCCTGTGAGCGGTGATCGTATCAGTTTTAATTTGGGGTCATAGTTTCCATATTTAGGGTCCATATAGAATTCTGCAAATTTCAGGGCGCGCGCTTTCCATTTAATATTGTCTGGCTGGTTAAGCCCAAAGAAATAAAAATAGGTGTAGGACTCACCATGGTGCATCCAATCGTAACCGGCATCAAATTCATCATATACCTGGCCATACTCTGTAAACTGCCGGGTCACTCCTTCCCAAAGAAAACGAGCAATGCTATCCAACGCCATGTCTCCACCCAGAGCACTATATAAGGGAAAATTGTAAAAACTCTCATAACCATCATCGGACCCGTCCATTCCCGGCCATTCATCGCGCCAGTTTAATGTGCCATCGGGTTTGGTATATTTATTAACATATTCCAATGCGGCCGGATAGATCATTTCAATTAATTGGCGCTCCAGTAAGGCCCACTCCGGGGGCACCCCCTGATTATTCAAATGAATTGGCCTTACACTGTAATTTTCCTGTACTTCATTATTAGTGACTTGGCCAAAGAGCGGTGCAGTTGCGTTGAACAATACAAACAGTGCAATGAATGGCAAATAACTATGGAAGTTTTTACTAAGCATAATCAAAACTTTTAACTTGAAATGTTAAGAATATAGTTAATATGTGTATTGAATTTATCATATAACTTTTTGTAGCTGACTATATATGAGTAGAACCAAACATTTTACGAAATGTGTTGTTGTTATTCTGGCGCTGGTAAACCTACTATCCACAGCTCAATCACAAAATGCTATATCTTATAATACCGTCAGGAATGGAAAAGTATTCAAAATATTCCAGTTTCCAAGAGATAAAATGCCCAGGATAGATGGCCAAGTAGACGATTGGGGGAACTGGGAATTGGTCAGGAAATATTACCATACCTGTTAATCCATCACTAAATGAAACAGAAGCCAGGGAAATCGTAAAATTCATTAGAGGACTCAAGGACTTCCATGATTTACCAGAATCCATTAATTAAGTTAACTTTATATTTCAAAGAATTTACTGTCACCACTGTTTTTTAATGAACGTCACTCAGTTCTATTGCCCTCTTCTCATAATTTTATTAATGGCAGCGTGCAGCAGTAATGAAAGCAAACCAAACGAAATTCAAAATCTTGCGGGCAACCAGGAAGTAGCCAATTATATGAAGTCCTTTGAGGGCAGGGGGGCTCTTACTGATAATTCTACGCCTACGCTGCCGGAAGCGGCGTTGGAGGGTTTTCGGCTTCCCGAAGATTTAGCAATGGATCTGGTGCTTGCAGAACCCATGGTTCATCAACCACTGGAAATTACATTTGATCATAGAGGCAGGATGTGGGTGGTTCAGTACACCCAATATCCATACCCGGAGGGGTTGAAAGTCACCGGAATTGATAATCACTTGAGGGTACAGTTCGATCAAGTTCCAGACCCTCCTCCCGGTGGTACACCAGGGGCAGATAAAATTACATTTTTTGAGGATACCAATGGAGATGGAATTTATGACCAGTCGATCGATGCCATCACCGGATTGAATATTGCTACCAGCGTTGCCTTTGGAAGAGGAGCAATTTGGGTGTTAAATCCCCCCTATCTTTTAGGCTACCCTGATATAAAGGGAGACGGACTACCTGATGGGAAGCCAACTGTACATTTAGAGGGCTTTGGTCTGGAAGACACCCATGCAGTGGCCAACAGCCTTAGATGGGGTCCGGACGGGTGGTTGTATGGAGCTACCGGCAGTACCGTGACTTCCAACATTAGTTCAGCGGTAACTAAAAACCTTCAATTCGAGGGACAGGGAATTTGGAGATACCATCCGGAAACAAAAATATTTGAACTTTTTGCGGAAGGCGGCGGAAATACTTTTCATGTAGAAATTGATGCCAAGGGAAGGATCTATTCCGGTGACAATGGAGTTAGCAGGGGACAGTATTACAAGCAAGGTGCCTATTACACAAAAAATTGGGGCAAGCACGGGGCATTGACCAACCCTTATGCTTTTGGTTACTTGAAGAACATGGCACTACAAGGTGATGAACTACGTTTTACTCATGCCTGGGTAAAATATGAAGGTGATGCACTACCCGCTTATTACCGGGGAAAGATGATTTCTATTAACCCACTGTTAAACTACCTCCAACTAACCGAATTAGTCTCCAATGGTTCAACATTTAGCAATGTTGACCTGAAACGCATCGTAGAGACCGATGACCATTGGTTTCGGCCGGTAGATATTAAGACAGGTCCTGATGGCACCATCTATATAGCTGATTGGTACGATAGTCGGCTTTCACATGTAGATCCCCGCGACACCTGGCATAAAACCAGCGGAAGGGTTTATCGCCTGCGCAGTAAAAACCATAGCTCAATGGCTTCCTTTGATTTAAGTACTTATTCCAATGAGCAGCTCATCGAATTACTTAGCCATCCCAATAAATGGTTTAGACAGCAGGCATTAAGACAATTTGGAGACCGAAAGGATAAATCAGTTGTCCCCCAGCTTCAAGAAATATTATTGCAAGAAACCGGACAACTTGCTCTTGAGAGTTTGTGGGCCATCAATCTCAGCAGTGGATTTAACGATGCTATTGCTAAAATTGGACTGGCACATGAAGATCCATTCGTGCGCATGTGGACTATTAGACTGCTCGGTGATTTTAAAGATGTGTCTTCGGGTGTAATCAACGATTTGATCAAATTGTCGCATAAAGAAACCCATCCGGAGGTCCACAGTCAACTGGCTGGTACCGCGAAAAGACTGTCAGGTGTCCAGGCAATACCTATTATATATGGGCTTTTGTATCAGGCAGATATTCATGAGGATCCGGACAACTCCTTGCTTGTATGGTGGGCGCTGGAGTCGAAAATATCCGATGACAGTGAATTAATTATTAAATTGTTTGAAGACCCTAAATTGTGGGTATTGCCAATTGTAAGCCAGACAATCCTTGAGCGACTGGCTCAACGGTTAATTATGGCTGGCAGCAATGACAATTACAGCAATTGCAGTCAATTGATCAAACTCGCTCCAGATGATGAAAGCATAAAACCACTACTGGATGGAATTCAGGAAGGACTTCGGGGCAAGGACATGTCAACACTTCCCCAGG
>QIMC01000079.1 GCA_003232185.1 Flammeovirgaceae bacterium
GTACGGTAGGCTCTTATGGTGCTTCCGGTAGAAAAAACAATGCCCTTATTATTCTTTAAAGGAACTCCATTGAGATATACGGTGGTTTTTCCTAAATACTTAATGAAATAGCTGCCTACTGATGGCATGTGAACTACTACTACCTGACCTTGTAGCCCACTGGCGACCATCCTGGAAATCCCTTTGGGTAGTTCCAAGCTGCCATCATCGACTACCAACAGGTTGGGAGATACAACCGGAAGGTTTGGTGCGAAGTCAACGAAATCAGTAATATTCTTTACTGCCTTCCTTTTGAGTTTAAGTGCTTCACTTATGTAATACAGCAAGTTGGATTCTCTATCTGAGACTACCTTATCTGCAGTGATAAGTTCAACCATTTTCAGCAGTAAAACCAGCTTTTGTTGTTCGGTAATCTCTTGATTGAGTTGTCTGGTGATCCGAATAATCTTGGACCAATCTTCAACAAAGTCTACCGTTTCATCATCGGTATTATCTATTTGTACCCGTTCTGACTCCCGCTCCAGTACTAATTTATCAAAGAGTTCCATGAACTTGCCAACAGCACCTGAGTTTAGCTGTCGTTCTAAAAATTCTTTGATGGTAAGGCGCTCGTTATAGGTAACGCTTCCTTCCTTTGCTATTATTGCAAATAATTGGATAATCGCCTTTAAAAGCTGCTCACTCATATGAGGTTAGTGGTGCCGTTTGGGAGGAACCAGTTTTCTTTTTCCTAAAAAAAAGCATTGAAATAACTCCAATGCTTTTTCAAATTGTTAACATCTTTACTATCCTGTGATATATGCTCTCAGGGCACTGATTTTGCTTATTAAGCCAGACAATGCTCCCTCTTCCAGATAAGTCATTCCCTGATTGTTCTTAAAGGTTTCCTCAATTTCCAGGTTGGAGTATTCAGCTACCAAATCAGAAGTCAATGCCACTAGTTGATCCGTAGTTGCATCACTATCTAGCGACTTTAGAAGTGCATTAAGTTCGCCCATTGGTTTTTCCTGATCAAGCATTAATTTAACCAAAGGTATTGCCAGAGCAATAAAATCAGCTTCGGGATCACCTTCCGAATACTTGCCCTTCGGGAATTCATCAACCAATGAGCTAACGATATAAATCCCTTCGGTGAAAGTACCGGTTACTACAAATGCAGCAGTACGGTCGCGGTTACTATTTTGAAGATGAACCCTGGTGTCAGCAATTGCATCGTCGAGGATACCGCCAAGGGTTTCACGTGAGCCCAGGCTTTGTTCAAATTTTTCGACTATTTCTGTGTCGATGGAAGAGGTAACACCAATTTGGTCAGCCAGGCCTTTCATCTCGTTAAAGTAGGTAAGCGCATCCTGAGATTGATCATAAGAACTCAGATATCCAATGTCTGTGGAATATACTCCCAGATTCAAAGCCGATTTGTCATCATCATTTCTATATTGATCTACATTGTTGATATCATTTACTAAACTCTTATCAAATTCAGATCCGGTAGATTGGATTATAAATGGGATTTCTGATGGCGGTGGCACCTTAACTACTATTCTTTCAATTTGTTTCTGAATTTGATCAACTGCCTGATCAAACTCTTCCACCTGGTCCGTTTCCTGCTTTGGTGAAGAGCAAGCGCTGATCCAAATAATACAAACACTGCATAAAAAAGCAGCTGGCACTCTGGCGTTAATTTTCATGATATTATTAATAATTATTGATAGTTGATCAAGTTTAAATAAAGAAGTGGATAAGTTATAACAATAAAAATTATTACGCAAGCGAAAGAAATCGACAAGGTATCTAAAACCCCGGCCGAAGACGTCAGGTTTTTTTGTTGGGCGGAGCAAAATCAAATAATTACCTGCCCTTTTATATGAAACTTAATTAGTCTAAATTTGTCCAATTTTTATAACCCATCAACCCCTATAATCTTAAACAAGATAGATGCCCAGAGATAAAAATATTAAATCAGTTCTTATAATTGGAAGCGGTCCCATTATAATAGGTCAAGCTTGTGAATTTGACTATAGTGGATCCCAAGCTGCCCGATCATTACGCGAGGAAGGAATAGAGGTAACCCTTATTAACTCCAACCCTGCCACCATCATGACGGACCCGGTGACGGCAGACAACATTTACCTAAAACCACTGGAACGAAAGTCGATTGTTGAGATTCTTAAAAAGCACCACATTGACGCAGTTCTTCCCACTATGGGTGGGCAGACAGCCTTGAACCTTGCTATTGATTGTGAAAAAGCAGGGGTATGGAAAAAATATGGGGTGAACATCATCGGCGTGGACATTAAGGCTATAGAGACTACCGAGGATCGCGAAAAATTCAGGTTGAAAATGAAGGAATTGGATGTTCATGTGTGCAAAGGAAGGACTGCAACCTCTTTTTTACAGGGCAAGGAGATCGCTCAGGAAATTGGGTTTCCCTTAGTTATTCGACCGTCTTACACCCTGGGGGGTACCGGAGGAGGTTTCGTTAATTCAGCTGATTTATTCGAAAAAGCACTAAACATCGGCTTGCACGCCTCACCCATTCATGAAGTTCTGATCGAAACGAGCATAAAGGGATGGAAAGAATACGAACTGGAATTACTACGCGATAATGCGGGTAACGTAATCATTATATGTTCCATTGAAAATTTTGACCCAATGGGCGTGCATACCGGAGATTCAGTGACTGTAGCCCCGGCGATGACATTACCAGATACTGTGTACCAGGAGATGAGAAATCTGGCCATTCGCATGATACATGGGATAGGGCAGTTTTCTGGGGGGTGTAATATCCAGTTTGCAGTAAATCCTGAAAATGATGATATCATTGCCATTGAAATTAACCCAAGGGTAAGTCGTTCTTCTGCCCTGGCCAGTAAGGCAACAGGTTACCCTATTGCCAAGGTGGCTGCAAAATTAGCCATTGGCTTTAATCTTGGGGAGTTAGATAACCAAATCACCAAGACCACCAGTGCCTATTTTGAACCGGCCCTGGATTATGTAATTGTAAAGATTCCGCGCTGGAATTTTGACAAGTTTAAAGGTTCTGACCAACACCTGGGTCTACAGATGAAATCTGTAGGTGAAGTAATGGGGATTGGGCGAAATTTTCAAGAGGCATTGCAAAAGGCTTGCCAATCATTGGAAATAAATCGCAATGGATTGGGTGCAGATGGACGAGAAATGCTGCATCGAGAAAGCCTCCTGGACAGCCTTGAGCATCCTACCTGGAATAGGCTTTTCCATGTGTATGATGCATTTAAAATGGGCATCCCCTTTAAAACCATTCAGAACCTTACCAAAATTGACAAATGGTTTTTACAGCAAATCGAAGAGTTAATACAGCTGGAAAACCAAATAAAAAATTACCAACTGGATACAATACCTAATGATCTTATGAAAATTGCCAAGGAAAAAGGCTATGCCGATCGGCAGCTTGGACACTTGTTGAATTGTTTGGAAAGCGAGGTATTTGATCATAGAAACAGCATAGGCATCAAACGAGTATATAAATTGGTGGATACCTGTGCAGCGGAATTCGAGGCACAGACCCCTTATTTTTACAGTACCTTCGGTGAGGAGAATGAATCAGTTAGGAGCGAAAACAAAAAGATTGTAGTACTCGGTTCAGGTCCAAACCGTATTGGTCAGGGCATTGAGTTCGATTATAGTTGTGTTCATGGAATCCTGGCTGCTAAAGAATGCGGCTATGAAACAATAATGATTAACTGTAATCCTGAAACAGTAAGCACTGATTTTGACATTGCAGATAAATTATACTTTGAGCCGGTGTTTTGGGAACACATCTATGACATCATTCTCCATGAGAACCCTTTGGGCGTGATCGTTCAGCTTGGTGGACAAACTGCCCTAAAGCTCGCTGAAAAACTGAACCGCTTCGGTATCAAAGTGCTTGGCACTAGTTTTGAATCACTGGACCTCGCTGAAGATCGAGGGAGCTTCTCTACCTTACTAAAAGAAAACAATATCCCTTACCCAGAGTTCGGAGTAATTGAGGACGCAGAAAGTGCTGTGGAGCTATCAAAGAAAATTGGATTCCCACTTTTGGTTCGACCTTCTTATGTTCTGGGAGGTCAGAATATGAAAATTGTGATCAATGAGAAGGAGCTGGAAGCCCATGTTATTGACATATTGAAAGACATTCCCGGCAATAAGGTTCTTTTGGACAACTTCCTGGATCAAGCCATTGAAGCGGAGGCCGATGCCATCTGTGATGGGGAAAATGTATATATTATAGGCATCATGGAGCATATAGAGCCGGCAGGGATCCACTCCGGGGATTCATATGCGGTATTGCCTCCATATAATCTTGGGGACTTTGTATTACGTCAAATCGAAGAGCATACCATAAAGATAGCCCTGGCTCTCAAAACTGTGGGGCTCATCAATATTCAGTTTGCAATTAAGAATGACAAGGTATACATTATCGAAGCCAATCCACGGGCTAGTCGTACGGTACCATTTATTTGCAAGGCATATCAGGAGCCCTATGTAAATTATGCCACAAAAGTGATGTTGGGAGAAAAGAAGGTAACTGACTTCGATTTTAAGCCTGTCAAAAAAGGCTATGCTATTAAAGAACCGGTGTTCTCATTTGATAAATTCCCTGATGTGAACAAAGAGTTAGGCCCTGAAATGAAATCTACCGGGGAAGCAATTTATTTTATCGACGACCTGATGGATGATTATTTCATGAAAATCTATTCAGAACGAAAAGCAAATAAGTTACTATTATTAAGTATCACAGCCAATATGTTGAAAATTCTGGCCATATTATTTGTCGTATCATACCTGACTTACAAAGTTGGTGGCTTTCTGATGCGGGCACTTTACTTCACACTGGGTCAAGATCCAAACAAACGAAATTTTCAAGGAAAATCGAAGAAAAGCCCTGATGGGAGTCTAAATATTGATTACGTCCCTAAAAACAAGAGTACAGGCAATAAAGACATTAAAGGAGGGGACTACGTCGATTTCGAGGAAGTGAAATAATTGACACGCAGCTTTCCGTAGCTTCAAGCTACCGAACACTAAAGATAGCGGTTAATTGTACCTCTTGTATTTATTTTGACTGTTATACCTCCTCCCGTTTGGTGCTTTACTGGTTTTCCGCTTATGCTTACTATTAGCACCAACAATACGGGTATGTTTAGCCACCTCATAATCGTTGTAGGTTGAGCCATTTTGGTAAATGTAGGTGGTTTTGGTACAACCACCGGTAAGACATAACCAAAGAATTATCGCAACTGGTAACACCAGCCTATCCTTTATAAAATCTTTCATCTTGGCAGGTAATATTAAACAACTACTTGTTAATACCAGATAGAGTAAAATAGTAACAACAAAAAAATGAAATATACTTACATTCCCAAAATTGAATGATGCCATGGATTAATTGTGCTATGCCATGGTTATTGGCAATTTCATGGCAATTTTGGCTAATTTTGAAATCCTTTAGTACATGATCGTGTAGGATTTATTGTTACATAGCCTATTATTGCAAACTCATTCAAGCATCATGGCCTGGTTTAGAAGAAAAGACAAAGGAATTCAGACCCCGACCGAAGCCAAAAAGGAAGCACCTGATGGAATTTGGTACAAAACCCCTAAGGGTCATCCTATTCATATAAGGGAATTAAAGAGTAATTGCTTCGTCAGTACCAAAGATGATTATCATTTCAAGATTGGATCTAAAGAATACTTTGAGATCTTATTTGATGACAACAAGTTTAAAGAGCTTGATGTAGATT